>CAZMML010000783.1:0-2700 GCA_964567335.1 uncultured Nannocystis sp.
CCTCCACCTCCTTGATCTCCTCGATCCCTCGCTCCCCGACGATCTCCGGCGCGCCGGTCGCCTCCTGCTCGGCCGCGTCGCGCCCGAGCTCGGCGCGCCCCTGCGGCCGCGAGCGGTCCACGAGCCGGGCTCCCCGCTGGCGACCGTCGGCGGCTGCTTGCTCGCCCCGCGCGTCGTCGCCGATCTCTCGAGTTGGGCCTCCCAGCCGCTGGCCCGCCGAGGGGCCAGCAGGCCCGGCGTCTTCACGGTCACCCTGCTCGTGCCCGGCCCCGCGGGCTGCGAGCGCCACGAGGGCGAGCTCGTGCCGATGACGGACCCTGGCCCGCGCGTCCTCGCGGTCGCCCTCTCCCCCCACGCGCTCGCCGCCCTGGAGCGCGCGCCTTAGCCGCCCCCTTGGGCGAGATCCGCCCCGAGTTGCAGCGACGGACTCGCCCCCGCGCGAAAAGTCCGCTGCAGCGCCCTTCCAGCGCCCCAGGGGAGCATTGACGCATCCCGACCTTGTCTCTATCCTCGCGCTTGGCACGCTTTCCATAAGGGGATCCGGCCTTGAACGCACCCAAGAAACCTGGAACCGATCTCAGCGCCCTCAAGGCGCGCCTCGCCAAGAAGGACGCCCCTGCGGCGCCCGAGCCCGCAGCCCCGGCGGCAGCAGCCCCGGCCGCCAAGGCGCCCGCGCGTCCGCCCTTCAAGAAGGCAGCGCCCGCGGGTGACGTCCCGCCGCCCGGCGAGACCGCCCCGATCCCGCCGCCAGGCGAGACCGTGCCGCTCGACATCCCGGCGCCCGGTGAGGTCGCCCTGCCCCCACAACCCCAGCCTGTCGCCGCCGCCGCGCCGGTCGCTGCCGCTGCGCCCGCGCCGCGCAAGGCCACCGACGACGGCACGCCCTTCGGCGCCACCGCCGGCAGCTTCGACCCCAACGCCGGCGTGATCGCCGACGCCGGCGGCGACGTCGCCCCGCGCGGCAACAAGGGGCTCGTCGTCCTCGCCGCGGGCGGCGCCCTCGCCTTCGGCCTGATCCTCGGCTGGATCGGCCACCAGATCATCTCGAAGGGCGACCTCCGCGACCAGGCGAAGAGGAAGGGCGAGTCCATGCTGGCCGAGGTCCAGAAGGTCGCCGACATGCGCAAGGGGATCTCGCTGAAGATCGCCGACATGAAGAAGAACGCGTTCACCGATCCGGCCAAGGCCGAGGCCGAGCTGAACGCGCTGGGCGAGGAGCACTTCAAGAAGGTGCCCAACGTCGAGGAGCTCTTCGGTTGGCAGCTCGCGGGGATCGGCAAGGAAGGGATCCGGCGGACCTTCGCGCTCTACGACGAGGCCACCCGCCTCGCCACCGACCTGCGCCTGATCAAGCAGGTCATCAGCGCCAACGGCGCCGCCCTGGTCGGTGAGGGCGCTCCGCGGGCCTTCGCCATCAAGTTCAAGAAGGAGGGCGCCTTCCTCGTCGAGCGCGGCGCCCCGATCTGCGGCGACAAGGAGTGCGACGACCCCAAGGCCGAGCCGACCGCGTACAACGTCCGCGAGTCCGCCGGCCAGCCCTTCGGCCCCGCGCCGATCGGCAAGGAAGAGGGCCAGGTGCTCCCGCTCGAGGCCTCGGGCCAGATCTACACCCTGGCGATCGGCCTCAAGCCCGAGACCAACGCCCGCACCTTCCTCGAGGTGCAGTTCGCCCAGCTCCAGGGCCACCTCGACGAGATGGCCAAGGCCGAGACCCGGGCCCTGAAGGCGCTTCAGAGCTACTCGACCGACCCGAACGTCGATGGCAGCGGGCCCGCAGACCCCGGCGCCGACTGAGCCTCGACTCTGGGTGCTCAATCCCGCGAGAGCTGGCCTGATCGGCTGGCTCTTGCGGTATTTGATCTTCGCCGCGGCCGCGATCCTCGTCGCCGCGGCCTACGTGGGCGTCCGCGTCTACCGCGACTACGCCGCCGCGCTCCCGGACATCGCCGCGGTCGAGCAGTATGACGCCCTCGCACCCGGCGTCACCCGGATCTTCGCCGCTGACGGCAGCGTCCTCGCCGAGCTCGCGCGAGAGCACCGCGCCTACGCCCCGATCGACGCGATCCCGGAGCGCCTGATCCAGGCCTTCCTCGCCACCGAGGATCGACGCTTCTTCAGCCACGGCGGCCTCGACTGGCGGGGCCTCGCGCGCGCGACCCTCGCCAACCTCCGCTCCGGCACCGTCATCCAGGGCGGCAGCACGATCACCCAGCAGGTCGCCAAGGGCTTCCTCAGCGACGAGCGCACCCTCGACCGCAAGCTCCGCGAGGCGCTCCTCTCGCTCAAGATCGAGGGCCGGCTCGGCAAGTGGCGGATCCTCGAGATCTACCTCAACAAGATCTTCCTCGGCCACGGCGCCTACGGCGTCGCCGCCGCCGCCAGCCGCTACTTCGGCAAGGACCTGGACGAGCTCACCCTCGCCGAGTGCGCCCTGATCGCCGGCCTCGCCCGCGCCCCCTCGCGCTACAGCCCGATCGCCAGCCCGGAGCGGGCGCTCGCCCGCCGCGGCGTCGTCCTGCAGAACATGGTCCGCGCCGGCTACCTCAGCGAGGAGGAGCGCGACGCCGCGGCCGGCGAGCCCCTCCACCTCTCCCCCGCGCCGCCCGACGTCTTCCGCCTGCGCGCCCCCTACTTCGCCGAGCACGTCCGCCGCGAGGCCGCCCAGCGCTTCGGCGAGGCCGCGCTCCTTCAGGCCGGCCT
>CAZMML010000784.1:0-2700 GCA_964567335.1 uncultured Nannocystis sp.
TCACCGCCAGCAGGAGGATCACGAACTCGGCGACGTTGCCCATGCTCAGCGCGACGACGTCGCCGGCGCCGATCTTGAGGCCCGCGAGCTCGCGCGCCCGCTTGTCGGCGCGGATGATGAGCCCGCGCCGGCTGAGCGTCGTGTCCTGGCTGTCGAGCGAGCGCTGGCTGCCGGAGCGGGGGACCGCCTCCTCGAGCCAGCGGTAGAGCTGACCTGCGCCGGCCGTCGTCATTCGCGCCCCTCTTGCGCGAGGCGTCGTGTCGCACCTGGTGTCATGATGGCCTCAGAACCGAAACGCGTAGCCCGTCTCGGAGTAGAGGAGAACCCGCGCTTGCGGGACCTCGTGGGCGGCGAAGGGCCGCGGCGAGCAGTCAGAGGCGGCCGAGCCGCCGCCGAAGCCGAGTATGAGCGTCGTCAGGCGCACCCCGATCTCATGGTTTCGTCGCGGTCCAAGTAACACGAGGAGACCGACACGTCCACCCGCGCCCCCGCCGGCCCGCTGACTCGCGAGCTTCCCGCTCGTCCGCGCCGCGCAGGTCGGCGGCTCTCCCTCGCGGATCCGCAGCGCCTCCCGGGCTGCAGACGCGACCCCCCCGAGCGCGAGCTCGAGGCGTCGCCGCTGACCAAGTGGCACGTTGTACTCAGCCTCGAGAAAGAAGAGTTGCGTCGTCAGTCCGAGCTTCTCGGCGCTGGTCTGGCCGGCCGCCCCCAAGAGGATCCCCAGCCCGAGGTAGGCCCGACGGCGCGCCCCGGCGAAACCCCCGATCCGCGCCGAGAGGTGGCCCTGGACAGCCCCGTCAAGGCGCGAGGGACGGAGCTGCGGCTCCACCATTAGCCCGAACGAAGCGCCGACGCGGCCGCCCGGAAGAGGCACCTCCGCGGGCCGCGTTGGCGGACCCGACACCTGCGTCGCCGCCCCCGCCACTGGCACCGGCGGCGGGTCGAAGGCCTTCGCCTCGCTCTCCAGCGGCGGGTCGAAGGCCTTCGCCTCGCTCTCCGGCGGCGGGTCCGCGCTGGGCCCGACGAGCGGCGGCGGATCTTCTCTTGGCGTCGGGATCGGCTTCAGCCGCGGCTGCGTGAGCGGGGTCCCGCCCAGCCCGCGCACGAGCTCCTCAACCTCGAGCCGATCGTCCGCGGTCGGGACCTCCTGCAAGTACGCGTTGAACGCCGCCACAGCCGCTGCCGCGCGCTCGGCCTCTGCGGCCGCGTCGCCGCGTTCGCGCGCCGCGAGCATCAGCTCGCGGTGGCAGAGGCCGATGTTGTAGTGGAGCTTCGGCGCCGGACGCAGCGCCTGCGCCCGCTCGAAGCCCGCGAGCGCGGCCGCGAAGTCGCCCGCCTCAAACGCCTTCGCCGCCGCCGCCACCGCCGCCGCCGCCTCGCTCCTGGGCGCTTGCGCGGCGGCCGTCCCGGCTCCGATCAGACAGGCGCAGAGCGCCACGATGACCGGCACGCTTCGTCGCGCCCGCACGGCCTGGATCTTCGCACGTCACACGCCGCTCGGCGAGCGCCCCGCGGCCTTCGGCACCGGGCCCGGCACCGGCGGCAGCGCCTCGGGCCCTCGGGCCGACTCCTTGCGCGGCGGCGGAGAGTCGCTCGGCGGCGGCGGCAGCGACTGCGCCTGCGCCTTCACCTTCGGCGCGGCCGCCTCCGCGACCTTCGGCGCCCGCCCCCCGGGCAGCTCCAGCCCGCGTGCGGTGAGCACCGCGACCCGGTTCTCCGCGATCGCCTCGCGCCGCTGCTGGTAGATCTGCACCAGCCGTCGCGCGGCGTAGTGCGCCTTGATCTTCCACTTCGGCTCGTTGGCGAGCAGCACCGCGAACGCGATCTCCGGCCGGTCCGCGGGCGCGTAGCCGACGAACCAATTGTAGTTCAGCCCCGGCGCCCGCTTCCCGGTCAGGCTCCCGGTCTTGCCCGCGACCTCGAAGTCCGCGACGTAGGGCACCCCCTGGCGATCGACGAAGCTCGCGCGGGCCGTCCCCTCCGTGGTCGTCCGCACCATCATCTCGCCGATCGTCGCGGCGACCTCCTTCGGCAGCACCCGCTCGGTCTTCGCCGCCGCCGGCGTGCGGTCGGCGCCGTCCGGCGCGACCACCTGCGCGACCACCCGCGGCGCCTGGTACACCCCCTCGCGCGCGAACACGCTGGCCAGCAGCGCCCCGTGCAGCGGGCTCATGTCGACGTGCCAGAAGCCGGCCGCGACCTTCGCCCGCTCCTTCGCGTCGGCCGGGATCACCGCCGGCGAGCGCTCGACCGGCAGCTCGAAGGGGATCTCCGCGTCGAACTTCAGCGCCCGCGCAGTCGCCTGCAGCGCGTCGGCGCTGAGGTGCTTGAGCGCGAGCTTCGCGATCACCACGTTGTGGCTGTGGGCGAGCGCGCCGCCGAGGTCGTCGCAGCGCTCGTCGCGGCCCGCGTCGTCGGTGAGGAGGTCGTCGGTGATCCCGTGGAGCCCGCCCGAGAAGCACACCTTCGTCTTGGCGGTGATCGACTTCCCGGCGAGCAGCGACGCCGCCGTCACCAGCTTGAAGGTCGACGCCGCCGGCGCCCACGCGGTCGTCACGATCTCCATCGGGTCGACCTGCGGGTCCATCGTCGAGTGCCCCGCGAGCGCCAGCACCGAGTTGTCGCGAACGTCGAGCACGACCGCCGCGGCGTAGGGGACCTCTCGGTTGCGGAAGATCTGCAGCGCCGCGTCCTGCAGCA
>CAZMML010000785.1:0-2700 GCA_964567335.1 uncultured Nannocystis sp.
ACGCCCGCGGGCTCGTCCACCGCGACTTCAAGCCGGAGAACGTGCTCCTCGACGACGACGGCCGGCCGCGCGTCGGCGACTTCGGGCTCGCCCGCGCGCTCGCGGCCGGGGAGTCCGAAGGCGCAGGTCCGGAGGGACGGCCGCGCGAGCGCCTGCCCGCCGAGGCGTCTCCCCTGGTCACCGCGCCGGGCGCGGTCCTCGGGACCCCGGCCTACATGGCGCCCGAGCAGCACCGCGGCGAGCGCGTCGACGCGCGCGCCGACGTCTTCAGCTTCTGCGTCGCGCTGCACGAGGCCCTCCACGGGGCGCGGCCCTTCGTCGGCGAGCGGCGGGAGGAGATCGTGGAGGCGATCGAGGCCGGGGCGACCCGGCGTCCGCGGGCCGGGTCGGTCCCCGGGTGGGTTCAGCGCGCGCTCGATCGCGGCCTGGCCGCGGACCCCGCCGCGCGCTGGCCGGCGATGGAGCCCCTGCTCGCGGCCCTGGGTCGCGACCCGACGCGCTGGCGTCGGCGCGCGCTGCTGGGCGCCCTGATCGTCGCGGTGATCGTCGCCGCCGGCGTCGCCCTCACCGAGGTGCTGGAGCGCCGGGCGCAGGGCGAGCTGGCCGCGGAGCAGGCCCGGGCCGCCGCGGCCGAGGCCGACCTGGGGCGCGCCCGCGCCGCGTCCGAGGCGCGCCGCCTCGCCGCGCTCTCGCAGCAGCTCGCGGAGGGCGACCCGAGCCTGCGCCTGCTGCTGGCGATCCGGGCGGTGAAGGCCCAGCTCGAGCTCGGCGAGCCCGCCTCGCTGGAGGCCGAGCAGGCGCTCCTCGACGCCCTCAGCGCCCCGCGCAGCGGCCTCTTCGCGCGCCCCGGCGCCGGGATCGTCGACGCGGTGGCGGAGAGCCCGGACGGCGCCTGGCTGGCGCGCGGCGAGCGCGGCGGGGCGGTGGCGCTGTGGCGCGTCGGACCCGCGGGCGGGCGCTCGGGCGGGCCCTTCGTGGTCCGCGCCGAGGGGCCGCCGATCCGCGGCCTCGCCTTCGCGCCCGACGGGGAGGCGCTCGCGGCAGCCGCCACCGGGGCGCCGCTCGAGCTCGTCGAGCTGCGCGATCGTCCGGCTCTCCGACGACCTGCGCCCTGGGACATCTCGATCGCCGACCCACGCGACCTCGCCTGGAGCGCGCGCGGCGAGCTGCTCGTCCGCGACGGGGCGCGGGCCGTGGTGATGCCGCCGGGGCGGCCCGCGGAGGCCTACGGCGAGGGCGAGGCGCCGCTGCGACGGGCCCTCTGGCGCCCGGACGGCGGCGCGCTGGTCCTCGCGGGGGCGGACGGGCGCCTGCGCGTGTACCCGCGCGAGGGCGGGCGGGCCCTCACCGTGGAGGCGCCGGTCCGCGGCCTCCTGAGCGTCGAGTGGAGCCCCGACGGGCGCGAGCTCCTGGTCGGCGGCGAGGGCGGCGCCGCGGCGTTGCTCGCGCTCGCGGGGGGCCCGCCCCTGCGGCTGCGCGGCCACTCGGACGAGGTCTATCAGGTCGGCTTCCTGCCCGGCGGCGAGGAGCTCGTGACCGTGTCGCGCGACGGCACCGCCCGGGTCTGGGGCCGCGACGGCGAGGGCGAGGCGGTCCCGCTGGAGGGCCACGACGAGGTGATCGCTGGGATCCAGCTCGGGCCCGATCGTCAGCAGCTCCTCGGCGCCCCGGCGGGCGGCGAGCTGTGGCTGTGGCGCCTCGACCTGCGCGGCCCGCCGCTGCGGCTGCGCGGCCACGCGGGCAGCGTCGTCCACGCCCGCTTCTCCGCCGACGGCGCGCGGATCCTCAGCGCGTCGGTCGACGGGAGCGCCCGCCGCTGGCACCTGGGCGACGACCCATCGCTCTTGCGCGGGCACGCGGCGGGGATCGAGCGGGCCGAGATCCTCGCCGACGGGAGCGCCCTGAGCGCGGGCCTCGACGGCGCGGTGCGGGTGTGGCCGCGCGACGGGCGGGCCGCCGCCCAGCTCGGCGGGCACCGCGAGGGGAGCTCGCTCGTCTTCGCGGCCGGCGGCGCGGGGCTCCTCCTCACCGCGGGCAGCGACGGTCGGGTCCGCCTGTGGGATCGGGCGTCGTGGCCGCCTGTCCCAAAGGGCATCCTCCCGGGAGAGCGCGCTTCGATCGTCGACGCCCAGTGGGAGCCGGGCGGCGAGCGCGTCGCGCTGGCCGGCGAGGACGGCCGCGTGCTCCTCGTCGCCGCGGGCGCCGCGGGCCTGCGCGAGCTGGCGGCGCTCGACGCCCACCAGGGCGCGGCGCGGGTCGTCCGCTTCACCCCGGAGGGCGCGCTCGTCAGCGGCGGAGACGACGGCCAGATCCACCTCTGGCGCCTGGATCCCGCGCCCCTCCGGGCCGCCAGCCTGAGCGGGCACCGCGGGCCGATCCGATCGCTCGCGCTCGCGGGCGACGCGCTGGCGAGCGGCGGCGACGACGGGGTCGTGCGGGTGTGGTCGCTGCGCGCCCCCGAGTCGCCGCCGCGCGAGCGCGTCGGGCACACGCGGCCGATCGCGCAGGTCCAGCGCCGGCGCGCCGGCGCGGACGAGCTCGCGTCGCCGGGGCTCGCGGCGCTCAGCGCGTCGGCCGACGGCACGGCGCGCCTGTGGCCGGAGGCGGGCGCGTCGGAGGTCCTGGTGGGGCACACCGACGCGGTGTGGGTCGCGGCCTGGAGCCCCGACGGCCGCACGATCCTCAGCGCGTCGGCCGACG
>CAZMML010000786.1:0-2694 GCA_964567335.1 uncultured Nannocystis sp.
GTCTCGCCTGGTCTCGAAGACAGGTAGCGAAGCGCGGCTGCGGCGGGGCGGGGCGGCGTGTATGCTGCGGCCCCGATGGACCTCGCGCATTACGTCCGCGATCTGAGCATCATCCTCAGCACCGCGGCGGTGACCAGCCTTCTGTCGCAGTGGCTGCGGCAGCCGCCGGTGCTCGGGTACCTGCTGGCGGGGATGATGGTCGGGCCGTACGTGCCGGGGATCGTCGTCGGCGGGCCGGAGACCGAGGCGCTGACGCACGCGCTGTCGGAGCTGGGCGTGATCCTGCTCATGTTCACGCTCGGGCTCGAGTTCAGCCTGCGCAAGATCGTCAAGATCGGCCCCTCGGCGGCGGTCGCGGCGCTGATCGAGGTCGGCGGGATGGTGTCGCTCGGTTACCTGGTCGGCCGCTTCTTCGGCTGGACGCCGGTCGAGAGCCTCTTCGCGGGGGCGTGCCTGGGGATCTCGTCGACGATGCTGGTCGCCAAGGCCTTCGAAGAGCAGGGCCTGCGCGGCGGGTTCGTCGAGGTGACCTTCGCGGTGCTGGTCTTCGAGGACATGCTGGCGATCCTGCTGCTGGCGGTGCTCACGGCGGTCTCGTCGGGGTCGGGGCTCTCGCCGGGGGAGTTCGCGCTGACGATCGCGCAGCTGGTGGCGTTCCTGGCGGCGCTGCTCATGGCGGGGCTGCTCTTCGTGCCGCGCTTCATCCGCGGGGTGGTCCGCCTCGGGCGCACGGAGACGACGCTGATCGGCGGGATCGCGGTGTGCTTCGGGATGGCGGCCTTCGCGGCCGCGTCCGGGTACTCGGTCGCGCTCGGGGCCTTCCTCGCCGGGGTGCTGGTGTCGGAGTCGGGCGAGGGGCCGCGGGTGGAGCACGTGGTGGCGCCGCTGCGCGACCTCTTCGCGGCGATCTTCTTCATCTCGGTCGGGATGGCGATCGACCCGTCGCTGGTGGCGCAGCACTGGCTGCCGGTGCTGGTGCTCTCGGGCGCGGTGCTGGTCGGGAAGCTGACGCTGGTGTCGCTCGGATCCTTCGTCGGCGGCGGCGGGATCAAGAACTCGGTCCGCGCGGGCATGAGCCTGGCGCAGATCGGCGAGTTCTCGCTGATCATCGCGGCGCTCGGGGCGGAGTCGGGCGCGACCCGTGACTTCCTCTTCCCGGTCGCGGCGGCGGTGGTGCTGGTGACGGCGGTGACGACGCCCTTCCTGGTGCGGGCCTCCGAGGCGGCTTCGCTGCGGATCGACCACCGCCTGCCGGGCCGACTTCAGACCTTCGTGACCTTCTACGACGGGTGGATCGAGCAGCTCCGGGCGGCCCCGCGAGCGGCGTCGATCGGCCCGCGGGTGCGGCGCCCGGTGGTGATGCTGGCGATCGACGCGGGGCTGCTGATCTTCGCCCTCGCGGCGTCGAGCCTGGTCCAGGCGCGGGCGGTGCGGGCGCTGGTGACGGCGACGCACCTCTCCGAGCCCGTGATCGAGTGGAGCTACGTCGCGCTGACGCTGGTGGTCGCGGGGGTGCTCTTCCTCGGCGTCCTGCGCAACGCGGCGGCGCTGGCGCGCAACCTCGCGGCGGTGGTGCTGCCGACCCGGGCCGAGGGCAAGCTGGACCTCGGGTCGGCGCCGCGGCGCGCCTTCACGGTGGCGCTCGAGCTGGCGCTCGGGCTCGTGGTCGGGCTGCCGCTGGTCGCGGTGCTGCAGCCCTTCCTGCCGCTGAGCTCGGGCCTCGCGGTGCTCGTGCTGGTGCTCGGGGCGCTGGCGCTGAACGTCTGGCGCAGCGTGACGAACCTGCACGGGCACGTGCGCGCGGGGACGGAGCTGATCGTCGAGGTGCTCTCGCGCCAGCGGCGGGAGGGCGAGGTGGAGCCCTCGGCGGCGCAGTCGCTGGTGGAGGTGCAACCCATGCTCCCCGGCTTCCCGGACATGACGCCGGTGACGCTCGTCGGCGGGAGCCCGACGATCGGGCTGTCGCTCGCCGAGCTCAACCTGCGCGCGCGTACGGGGGCGACGGTGCTCTCGATCAACCGGGCCGAGGCCGGGGTCGTGCTGCCCTCGGCGACCGAGCGCCTGCAGGAGGGCGACGTGCTGACGCTCGCCGGTCAGCGCGAGGCGGTCGAGCGGGCGCTGGCGCTGCTCCTCCGCGGCGAGCAGGCGGACTGAGATCAGAGCGGGCGACGCGCTCAGAGCGGGCGGGCGAGCTCGACCTCGAGGCGGAGGTCGGCGCTGGTGACGCTGTGCTGGTGGAGCTCGACGGCGAGGACGTTGTCGCCGAGGACGAGGGCGTCGCCGGGGACGATCGTGTCGGCGAGCTTGTCCTCGTACCACCAGCCGACGGCGGTGGCGGCGAAGGTCTCGGGGTGGACCTGCCCGGAGGGCATGTTGGAGCGGTAGATCTCGGCGCCGTTGAGGTAGACGACGGCGCCGTCGTCGACCGCGAGGCGGAGGCGCAGCGGGACGCCGGTGACGTCGGAGGCGAAGGTATGGCGGAGGTAGGTGACCCGGTTCGGCGGGATCACGGTCGCCTCGCCGCCGATCCCGACGCCGATCGGGGCCCGGCCCTCGAGCCAGCCAGCCTCGTCGACCTGGAGATCGCGCCAGGCCGGGCCGGGGTTGTCCTGGCGGTAGCGCCAGGTCGATCCGAGCGGGAGCAGCGCCTGCCACACGGCGGGCGGGTCGGCGAGGAGGGTGACGCGATCGACG
>CAZMML010000787.1:0-2693 GCA_964567335.1 uncultured Nannocystis sp.
CGGGCTCTTCAACCCGGACTGACCGCGGGTTGAGGCGCGGCGAATAACACCCCGTGCCGCCGCTCTTCCCCCCTGCTGTCTGGATCCCGCGGTGAGCAACACCGCGCGACGAGCAACGCCAATGCAGGGCGTGGTCGGGCCCTCTGGCGGTACCTCTGGCGGTACCTCTGGCGGTACCTCCGGCGGTACCGCCGGCGGTACCTCCGGCGGTACCTCCGGCGGTACCTCCGGCGGTACCTCCGGCGGTACCGCCGGAGGTATCTGTGGCGGTACCTCCGGCGTTACCGCCGGCGGTGCGCCCTCGCGGTCGCCGTCGCCCGGCCGCGTCACGGAGGCCGCGGGGTCCTCGCCGCGCGGGTGTTGCTCGCTGCGTTGCTCGCCGCGCGGGGTGTTGCTCGCCGCGCGGGGTGTTGCTCGCCGCGCGGGGTGTTACTCGCCGCGCGGGGTGTTGCTCGCCGCGCGGGGTGCTGCCGGCCGCACCCCGCGGCGGCGGACCGTCGCCGCCGCCGGCGCCGACCAGGCAGTCGACATGACGGCGGTCGGGCTCGAGGAGAAACTGATCACCACCGGCGTGCTGGGCGCGACCTTCGCCGCCGCGTTCTGGCCGAAAGCGCTCCAGGTCGCCAAAGCCGAGGCACGTGCGTTGAGCGACCAGCTCCGACAAGCCCGCGCGGACCTCGACCGCCTCGGCATCGCCGATCAGAACCGTACCCTTATTTCGGGGGCCCTCTCGGGCGCCCTCGGCGTGCTCTGCGGGATCGGCATTGGAATGTCGCTCCGACGCAAATCCTAAGGGCGCGCTTCGATAGACGGAGTATCGAGGGACACGGTCGACCTGCGCGCCGCCGAGCAGCCCTGGCCTTCGCGTCAACGAGCATCGGCAGCGCGCGCCAGCGAGACGCTCGATAGCAGGCGCGTCCGAGAATGTTGGGACACGCTCGTCTTCCTCACCCAGCGAAAGTCAGGCAAAGTAGAGAACGGGAGACTGGGGATGGGGAGCGTAGGACAGCCGAGAGCTGACATGACGCGGTGCCAGGCGCGCGAACTCGCGTGCGGGGCTGGAGGGGAGGGGCGGCCGTGAACGTTCGGATCGAAGGGGAGCGATCTCGTCAGGAAAGGGACCTTGACTCAGTGCTCACCGCGGACGAAGCCGCGCGCTTCTTGAAGCTGAGTCCGCGAACCCTGGAGAAATGGCGCTCGGAGGGGTCGGGGCCGCCCGTCGTGCGCATGGGCCGCAGGGTTGCGTACGCGCGGGGCGATCTTGTACGGTGGCTGGCGGAACAGGAAGCGAAGGGGCGGAAAGAGTCCAGTTTGCGAGACCTGGAAGTGACCTGCCGCCCATACTTCAAAGACCGCACCCGCCAGCATGTCGACATCCACCTCACTCACCCGCTTGACCCCGCTCAGGCCATTCGACGCCGCATCGTGGCGCCGGTCGGCATGGACGCGGTCGCTGCGACCGAGTGGGGCCGAGGGGAGGCGTTCAAGCTCTACAAGGAGCTCTGTCGCCGCCCCGTCGAACGTGAGGCGCAAGAGGAAGGAGAGAGCCCCCAATCCAAGAGCACCAAACACACGAAGACGCTCGCGGAGTTCTGGCCCCTGTTCGAGGCCGGGCACGTCGCGGAGCTCAAGCACAGCTCGAAGCTCAATTACGGGACCGCGTGGAGACATATCCGCGAAGTCCTGGGTCCGTACCGGCTCGACGGGATCGATGAAAAGGCCCTGTCGCAGCTTCGTCACCGTCTGAGGCAGGAGCGGAAGTTGTCCTACAACTATACGCGCCAGATCTGCGAGGCGGTCTGCGTCGCCCTGCGTTTCGCGCAAGGCGAGGGCGAGCTCCCGCGGAGCCACGAGCTCCCGCGCCTGGCCTGGACGAAGCAGCGTCGGCCCAAGTCCGAGGTCTACGAGCGCGCGGACCTCGAGCGCTTCATCGCCGCGGGCAAGAGCGACGAGGGTCGGGTTCTCCACCTGCTCCTCACGGACGGCGCGCTGCGCATCGGCGAATGCGCGGGACTCATGTGGCGGGACATCCGCCTCGATGAGGCCTCGATGGAGATCACGCGCTGTGTCTGCAAGGGCGTCTTGCAGGAAACGGCGAAGGGGGAGGACGGGGTTGTCCCGCTCTCGTTGCGGCTCGTGGAGGCCCTGAAGAAGTTTCGGCGGCGCGGAGAGTTCGTCTTCGTGCCCGACGGCGAGTTCAGCCCCCACAGCATCCCTCATAAGGAGACCCCCTACATGCTCGAAGGTACGCTCGGCATGCGCGTGCGGCGAGCCCAGGAGGACATGGGCTTGCCCGTGTTCGGACCCCACCGGATCCGCCACAGCGTGCTCACGCTCCTGGCGCGCAAGGGCGTGAGCCCCTACGCGCTCCAGGCGCTCGCGCGCCACGCGCGGATGGCGACGACGATGAAGTACTACATCCACCTCAACCGCGGCGAGCTCGCCGCGCAAGCGGTGATGGCCATGGCCGAGCCCGACGCCCCCGGCAACGCCCAGGCAACCCGAGGCAACCTCCCGGAATTCACGCTCGCGCAGTGAGCTACGGGTAGGTTTCGACGACGGCAACATGTCCAACGCCGACATGTGCACGACGATGTGCAAGGCGCCGACCTGCATGGACATGATCAAGGACGGGTCGGAGACCGACGTCGACTGCTACACACCCCCCTGCGGCCGCGAATTCTTGCGAGTTC
>CAZMML010000788.1:0-2692 GCA_964567335.1 uncultured Nannocystis sp.
CCCCCCCCCCCCCCCCCCCCCCCCCCCCCCCCCCCCCCCCCCCCCCCCCCACCACCTCCTGAGAGGCAAACTCCGCAAGCGACCCGATCGACCCGGACACTAGGGGCCTCCCGAGAGCCAGGGGTGGTAGGTCATCACGGCGTCGAGCAGGCGGAAGTCGACGTCGCGGCGGCTGGAGAACGCGAGATCGAGGGCCGCGAGCTGAACCACTTGATCGAGCGGGACCTCGCTCGCGCCCGCCTCCAGGTCGCGCTCGCCGAGCAGCGGGAGCCCGAGGCCGCGGAAGGCCGGACCCTCGCGCTGATCGAGGGGCCGGATGTCCTCGTGGAGCGGCCCCTTGTGCCAGGTACACACGATCGGCTCGGGCCGCGGCTCGGGCGGCGTGCCCTCCAGCCACTCCTGGTGGACCTGCGCGCGCGGGCGACCAGGTTGGGCGTCCCAGGTCGCGCCGGCGTCGGGCGAGCGCTGGCAGCTCGGCGGGCCCGCGGGGTCGTCGAAGGTGGCGGCCCACCAGAAGGCGCCGCGCGACACCTGCGCCACCAGCCACACGCCGCCGGGGTGCGGCGGGGCGGCGGCGGCGGCGGCGAGCTCGGCCCGGTGCCAGCGGGACTTCGCCTCGCTCGGGACGGCGAGCGCGACCGGGTCGCCGTGGCGGGCGCCGATCCGCTGCGGGTCGCCGTGGTGGAGCGCCAGCAGGAGCTCGCAGTCGCCGGCGCCGCGGCCCTCGACGCTGACGCGGGTGAGCCTGCGGGCGGCCTCCGGGGTCGTCAGCGGGAGCCAGCGCGCGACCGCCAGGGTGTCGGCGACGCGGTAGCCGGTGCGCGGCGCGGCGGGGTCGAGCTCGCCGGTGTCGGCGGCGGCGATCAGCGCGAAGGGACCGAAGCGACCGTCGAAGGTCAGCGTGAAGCGGGCCGGCGCGAGGCCCTTCGGGAGGGGGAGAGAGACGTGTTCGACGCCGCCGCGGAGGGCGATCGCCAGGCCCTCCTCGCCGACGAGGCGGCGGCGGTACTCGGCCTCGACGATCCGCTTGTGGAGGTTGATCTTGCCGGCGGACCCGGAGCGCAGGTGCAGCGCGAGCTTGGTCGCGGCCTTGTTGGTGTAGGCGGTGCGCAGCAGGCTGCGGGCCGCGGCGGAGAAGTCGATCGTGCGCGCGCCGCTGGCGGCGGCGCCGGGGAAGCTGGCGACCGGCGCGGCCGGGAGGTCGGGGAGGGCGGGGACCTGCGCCTTGATCTCGAGGTCGATCGGGAAGGTGGTCCAGGTCGCGTCGAGGGCGTCGGCCTTCCAGCGCGCCGGGCTCGCCTCGTGGGGCAGGGAGCCGACCTCGGGCGACGCGACCAGGCGCAGCTCGAGGCGGCGGGCGGCGAGCGGCGGGGTGAAGGTCAAGGTGACGCCGACCTTGCCGTCCTTGAGCTCGGCCGAGACCTTGGCGCCGGCGAGGGCGTCGCCGTAGAGCTTGCCGGGGTCGGCGGGCATCGGGAAGGCCGGCGCGGCGGCGACCGGGGGGCCGAAGGTGTTGCCCTTGGGGAGGCGGGCGATGAAGCGGATCGGGCGACAGTCGGCGGCGGTGTCAGCGGTGGGGGCGCCGCCGCCGCGCCAGGTGATCGGGCCCTTGATGCTGTGGAGGGTCCAGCCGGTGGCCGGGGCGCCCTCGACGACGAGGCCCTTCAGAGTGACGCGGACGAGGGAGCCGGCGCGCGGGTCGCCGTCGGCGAGGGCGACGACGCGGGCGTCGCCCATCGGGGCCGGGACCGCGAGCGGGTCCTGCTCGACGGCCGAGGCCGAGGC
Organism: uncultured Nannocystis sp.; assembly: GCA_964567335.1. GTDB lineage: Bacteria > Myxococcota_A > Polyangia > Nannocystales > Nannocystaceae > Nannocystis. The sequence goes on from CAZMML010000788.1 coordinate 1,786, forward strand.
CTCGATCTCGGCGTGGACGACGTAGAGCTCGTCCATGTCGGGGAAGGTCGGGACCTCGAAGTCGATCGTGGCGTCGCGCGCGTCCGCAGCCGCGCCGAACTCGATCACCTCGCCGAGGCTGGGCAGGAAGTGCTCCGGCGGGTCGAGCTTGTGGGCCGGGACGCCCGGCTCGTAGCGGAAGAGCTGCTTCACTCGTGGACCTCGACCTTCAGGAGCCCGAGCTCGACCCTCGGGGCGCCCTGACGGGCGAGGGCGAGGGCGACCCGGGCCTCGGCCTTGCCGGTGACGGCGAGCGGGGCCCGGTAGCGGACGACGAAGCGGTCGCGGTCGGCCGGGTCGGGGTGGAAGAGGGTCCAGCCGGCGGGGTCGGCGGGGCCGAGGAGGTCGCCCGGCGAGGCGCCGAGGAGGCGGGCGACGAGGGTCGGGTCGGGCAGCGCGGCGTCGCCGAGATGGAGGGCGCCGACGGGGATCGTGAGGGCGACGTCGAGGGTCTCGCCGGCCTTGACCCGCAGGCCGGCGGGGAGGCCGAGCGGGAGGAGGACCTGGCGGACGGCGAGGCCGGCGATCGCGGGGCCGGCGGGCTCCTCGCTGATCGGCCAGAAGCGCCCGACGTAGCGGAGGCGGAGGGTGAACTGGCGGGCGTCGTCGTCGCCGCCGGTGCGGGGCGCCTCGAGCGCGGCGAGGCGGAGGCCCTCGATGTCGAAGCCGCGGTCCTCGTCGGTGCGGAGGCCCTGGCCGCTGCGCAGCGCCTCGTCGGTGAAGAAGAGGAGGACGCGGTCGACGAGGTCGAGCAGGCGCGCGCGCTGCTGCGGGCGCTCGGGCGGCGCGGCGGCGCCGATCCGGAGGGTGAGCTCGATCTCCCCCTCGAGGCGGAGGGTGAGGCGCTGCTGCCAGGCGCCCTGGCGGC
>CAZMML010000789.1:0-2690 GCA_964567335.1 uncultured Nannocystis sp.
AAGCTCGGCCTTCCCGCGATCGGCAAGGGTGGGCGGAAGGCGCCGACGAAGACCTGATAGCCGAGCGAGACGCCGACGCCGTGGAAGAGGCGGCGAGAGCGCCCCGGGTTGATCAGCAGGCCGAGGCTGAGCTGGGCGCGCGGGCCGTGGAGCACGACGCCGGGGAGGCGCTGGACGCCGCCGTCGTCGAGGCGCTTGCGCGCGGGGGCGTAGAGGAAGTCGTACCCGAGCCGCAGGTCGATGTAGCCGCGCTGCAGCATGCCGAGGCGGCCGAGGCCGAGGGTCGGACCGCCGCCGAGGATGCCGGTGATCTGGTTGCGGCTGTTCGCGCCGTAGTCGATCGCGCCGCCCTCGGCCCGCAGCGAGGCTGCGTAGCCGATGAAGTTGAAGCTCTGGCCGATGTCGACTTGGGCGCCGCCTGTCCTTCCCGACAGGGTGCCGTCGAAGCTGCTGCCGATGGCGTACTGGGCGCGGGCGACGATGTGAAAGCGGCCGGGGTTGTTCTTCGGCCGGAACATGTCGCGGTAGACGGCGGCGATCGCCTCGTCCTCGGCGGCGGCGGCCTCGGACTCGCTGCGCACGGGGGCGTCGGGGCGGCGATCGGGGTGCTGCGCGACCGAGGGACCCAGGAGCTGCTCCGCGAGGCCGGGGGTCGTGGGGGCGCCCTCGGACGTGGGGGGACTCGAGGAGACGGGATCGGCGGCTTGCGGAGGCTGCGCAGGTTGCGCGGGTTGGCCAGGGAGGGTGGGATCCCCCGGGGGTAGGGTGGGCGAGGGAGCGGGCGAAGTCACGCCTGGTTGGCCAGACGGAGGCACCGGCACGGACGCCGGGGGCTCGCTCGGCGCGGCGGTTGCGGGCGGCGAGACGGGGTTCTGCGGCTTCTGCACGGGTACGGGCGCGGACGCGGCGCCCTGGGCGAGGGCGAGCGGGGAGGCGAGCACGACGAGCCCGAACGAGGACAGGCGCAGGGGGACGCGCATGTGCGTGAGGCTACCCGCGAGGCGCCGAGGGTGCGAGGTATTTCGTCAGGGCGGGGTGAGACGGGTATGCTTCGGGCCTAGGCGAACGCCTGACCCACGCCCTGGGGCAGTGGTTTCGCCAACTGGATCGGGAGACCCCTCATGAAGTTCGATCGCATCCCCTCTGCCGTGAAGTCCGCGCTGGCGTGCGCCGCGCTCACGGCAGCCGCGCAGCTCGCGGCGTGCGGCCCGACCGTCTTCGCAGACGAGTCCGCGCTCACCGTCATCGGCGATCCGCCGCCGCTTCCGCCGAAGCCGAAACCCGTGCCGGAGAAGCCGAAGCGGGTGGTCGTCGAAGAGAACCGGATCGTCATCAACGAGAAGATCCAGTTCGACTTCAACAAGGCCACGATCCGGCCGGAGTCGGACGACCTCTTGGCCGAGATCATCAAGGTGATCAAGGAGAACCCCCACATCAAGAAGATCGCGATTGAGGGGCACACCTCCAGCGAGGGCAGCGACAAGCACAACATGAAGCTGTCCGACAAGCGCGCCAAGGCGGTCATGGAGTACCTGGTGACCAAGGGCGGGCTCGACAAGGCGATGTTCACCGCCAAGGGCTTCGGCGAGAGCAAGCAGATCTCCGACGAGTCGACCGAGGAGGGCAAGGAGAAGAACCGCCGGGTCGAGTTCAACATCACCGAGCAGGACATCACCCGGAAGAAGGTCGCCATCGACCCCGAGTCGGGCGAGAAGACCGTCGTCGAAGAGAAGACCACCAAGGCCGAAGGCGACGCCGCTGCGGCGAAGTGAGGAGCACACCCCATGCGCAAGAGCACGATCTTTAGCCTCCTGCTCGTCGCGTCCTCTGCGGTCGTGCCGGGTTGTACCTGCATCGCCCGCGACGCCGAGACCTACAAGAACGACACGCGCAGCCTGATCGAGACCCGCAACAAGGCGATCAAGGACTGCTACGACGTCGCGCTGACCACCGACGGCAAGGTCGCCGGCGAGGTCATCGTCACCTTCACGGTCGAGAAGAAGACCGGCAAGATCATGAACACGCAGGTCGACTCGGCCCGCACCAAGGCGCCCGAGGCGCTCAGCAAGTGCATCGTCGAGGCGATCGACGGCCTGACGCTCGACCCCGTCGACCAGCGCGACGGCCAGGCGACCTTCACCTGGAAGTTCCGGGCGAACGAGCCGAAGCAGGCCGAAGAGGCCTAGCCGCGCTTCCTCGAGGGGGTGCGTCCGCGTATCCTGCGGGCGTGCGCCACACGGTCGAGCACATTTTTGACACCTCTCCGGCGCGGCTGTGGGAGGTGTTCTTCTTCGACGACGCCTTCGTCGCCGGGCTCTACGACCACCTGGGGCTGGACATCGCGCGCCGGGAGGTGCAGCGCGAGGGATCGGGGGAGACCCTGATCGTGCGCCGTAAGCTCTCCCTGGTGCTGCGGCGCGAGCGATCGAGGCTGCTGCGCCCGCTGGTCGGGACGCCGGTGCGGCTGGTCGAGCGCGGCGACTTCAGCGCCGAGCTGCGCCGCTTCAGCGTGGTCGTCGAACTGCCGGTGGCGGCCTCGCGGATCGACTGCGGGGGCGAGTACACCTGGGAGGCGCTGCCGAGCGGTCAGACGCGGCGGATCTGGCGCGGCCGCTGTGAGGCGCGGGTGCCCCTGATCGCGGCGCGGATCGAGGCGCTGATGCTCGCCGAGGTCGTGCGCGCGCTCGACC
>CAZMML010000790.1:0-2677 GCA_964567335.1 uncultured Nannocystis sp.
CCGGGCGGGCGGCGAGGCCCGGGGCCGGGGCGCCGGGCGCGGGGCCGGGGGCGTGCATCGGCGCCCGGGCCGCGGGGGCGGGGCTGGCGGAGAGGCCCGAGGGGGAGAGCTCGGAGGGGCGAGGCGCGAGGTCAGCAGATCGTTCGTGCGGCGCCCCGACCGGCGAGGATTGCGCCTGCGGTGCCGGTGCGGCCGCGGTTCGGTCGGGAGCGGCGAGGGGCGCGGCGCGAGCGGCGTCGCGCGTCCGCAGGCGCAGCGGCGCAGGTCCAGGCGAGCCGAGGATCGCGGACATCGGCATCGAGCCGGGGGCCGCGCTTTCCTCCGCGCGCAGGTCCGGCGCGGCGAGTGCGGGGCTCGAGCGCGTGGCGGGTGTGGAGGGCGCGCGCTCGGCCTCTCCGGCCGAGGACGCGTGCGCGGCGGCGAGGGGCCCCGGGGCGGGCTCGGGTGGGCGCGCGGCGGGTGCGGGGGACATGTCCACGGGCCGAGGGGCGTCCTCGTGCGGGTTCGGAGCCGGGCCGCGGCTCGTCGAGTTGCGGGTCCGGGGCGCTGACGCGGCGGCGTGTTCCTCGGTAGAATCTGGCGCGAAGAACATGTCCTGATGGTCCGCTGCGTCGACGGGCGTGAGGGACGAGGGCCGAGGTGGAGCGGGATCGGCGGCGGGGCGGCGGAGGCGGATCGGCGCGGCGGTCGGCCCGAGGAGCGACGGCGCCGGCTCGGGTGCAGGCGGGAGATCGACGCCACCCACGACCTGCGGCGCTGGTGGCGCGGCCATCTCGGCGACCGAGGCGTGCGTGCGCGGCGGCGGCGCAGAGGCCGTCGTGGCGGGAACCGGGACCGCTTGCTGGGACGCCGAGGCGGGGCCGGGGCCGGGGCTCGCTCGCCGCGGTGAGGGGGCAGGCAGATCGGCGCGGAGGAAGTCCGGCCCGGAGGGTCCGGGCGCGGGCGCGGCGGGGAGGGCCGGGTCCTCTCCTTCGGGGCGCGCCGCGACCTCGCTGTCGGCGGGCGCGTCCGTGTCCGCGCCCACGAAGAGCGGGGCGAAGACCCGCTGGAGCGGCGCCTCGAGGCGGGCGCGCAGGCTGTCGAGGAAGGTGCTCATCTCAGATCGATGATCACGGCGTCGGGGAAGGAGGCGAGGCGGCTGTGGGCGTGCGCCGGGGAGGTCGCGCGTGGCGCCGCGGGGGCGGGGGCGCGCGGGGGCGCCGGGGCGGCGCGGGTGAGCAGGGCGAGGAGGCGATCGACCTCGGGGGCCGGTGCGCTCCAGACCTGGGAGGGGGTCCAGCCGAGGCCGCGGCAGAGCTCGAGGGTGATCCGTGCGAGCTCGGATGAGCCTGGTCCTTCAGACAGGTCTTCCGCGGGCGCGTTGAGGCTGGTGAGGGCGTCGAGGAGCTCGACGCCCTCGGCGCCGGAGAGGGCCAGGAGCTCGCCGCCTGGATCGGCGGCGAGGACCATGGCCCGGAGGAGGCCGCCCGGGCGGACCGCGCCGGTCTCGCGGTCGGTGTTCGCGTCGAGCGCCAGGGCGCGCTCTCGGCTGGTCCAGGGCCGTAGGCCCGGACGGGCGGGCGGGGCCCCGCGCGGCGGGCCGTAGGCCCACCAGAGGGCGATCGGGGCGAGGGCGGCGGCCTCGGCGTGATCGAGCGGGGCGCCGGCGGTGGCGAGGACGTCGCGCGCGAGGCCCTCGAGGTCGACGCGCGGGAGCTGTCCCTCGAGGAAGGCGCGACGGTCGAGCGCGGCGAGGTGGTCGGCGAGGGTCCACGGGGGGAGGACGAGGTCGTCCGCGGGCGGACGCTCGACCGCGAGGCAGGCGCCTCGCGCGTCGGGGAGGTGACGGACGGCGAAGCGCCGACCGTCGAGCTCGACGATCTCGCGGCCACGGGCCAAGGCGGGCTACTCCTCGCGGACGCGGGTGGCGGTGAAGGTGTAGGTCGTGAAGACCGAGCCGTTGGCGCTGAGGGCGACGGACTTGTTCTCGACGTAGCAGTCGTCGAAGGAGAGGGTCCGCTTGGCGCCCTCGGCGGCGTCGCGCGCGAGGTTGGCGACGATCTGGAACTTGCTGCGGGCGGCGAGGTGGTCGTCCAGGGTGTGGTTCGCGGACTGGACGATCAGCTCGCCCTGAACGGTGCGCAGCCCGAAGAGCACGTCGACGCGCTCGTCGACGCCGACGCCGCGGACGTCCTGGCGCTCGGTGACGACGCGGAAGACGAGGGACTGGAGGCCCTCGACGGCTTCACCGTTGACGAGGACGCTGCTGTGGTTGGCGGAGAAGATCGTGGGCATGGTCGCTTACCTCACTAGACCTGGACGAGCACGGTGGCGTAGATGTAGTCGATGGCGCGGACGGGCCGGACGGCCATGTCGACGCGGACGATCCCCTTGGCGAAGTCCTCCTGCGACGAGTAGACGTCGACCTTGAACGAGGGGTCCTTGCCGTCGGTCGAGGGGACGATCGCGCCCTCGCGCTCCATCTGCAGCAGCGCCTCGATCAGCTTCTGCTTGAGCGCGCCGCGGCCGTCGGCGTTGTTGAGGCGGCCGATGAAGAGGTCGCCGATCATCTTCATGGTCCGGACGGCGCGGTCGGCGACGCGGCGGACGCTGATCTGGTCGCCGTCGGTGGTGAGGCCGCGGACGACGATCGTGCCGCGGCCGCGCTCGGTGACCACGGGGACGACGAAGGACTTGA
>CAZMML010000791.1:0-2672 GCA_964567335.1 uncultured Nannocystis sp.
GCCCTCGTGGACGACGTCGGCCTCGACGTGGTCGAGGGCGACGCGGAGGAGGGTCGCCTTGGCGAGCTCGGTGGCCTCGCCGACGTTGGCGACGGCGATGTCGCAGCGGGTCGCCGGCGAGGCCGCGAGGCCGCTCTTAGCGAGCGCGGGGCCGGACGCGCTGCCGCCGGCCCGCGGGAGCGCGCTCGCGGCGGCCTCGGCGGTGAGCTCCTTCTTGGTCAGCGGATCCCAGCCGCGGACCTTGACGGCGTCGAACTGGGAGAGGATCGAGCAGGTGCCGCGGAAGGAGATCACGCTCCCGTCGAGGTCGAGCACCGCGGCCTTGGGGCCGTCGACCTTGATCGGGCGGAAGAGCAGCTTCTTGCCGAACTCGGCGACGGAGAGCTCGTAGCCGATCGCGGCGGCGCGCTGGACCAGGAAGTCGTAGTCCGTCTGGTCGGCTTGCAGCAGGAATTCGTGGGTTACGGGGGAGCCCTTGACCTCGATCGGGACGGCGATCTCGCCGGCGATCTTCTCGGCGGCTTCGCTGTCCTTCGCGTCCTGGAACGCCCGGGTGCTGCGCCCGCGTCGGAGGCGGTGGCGGACGTCGTAGCCGCGGAGGTGGATCACGGGCCCGCGCTCGCCGGCGACCTCGAGTTCGACGGCGGTGAGCTCGCCCGCGAAGATCGTGTAGAGGCGGTCTTTCTCGTCCTTCACCGAGATCTCGACCGGGGCGCCGAGCTTGACCTTGTCGACGAGGCGGAAGGTCTGGCTCTCCTCGTCCCAGCCGTCGAAGGTGAGGTCGAAGGTCCCGGGGGCGCGGGTGTCCTGCAGGATCCTCGCGGCGGTGAGCGCGAGCAGGTCAGAGTCGCCGAGCTTGGCGTTGGCGACGCTGATCACGAGCGACCATGTCTGGACGACGGGCATGCGGACTCAGCGCGGGATCAGGAGGATCCGCCCAGGGAAGACGGTGCGGGGGTTGGAGATGCCGTTGAAGAGCGCGATCTCTCGCCAGCGGTTGGAGGTGCCGTACACCTTGGTCGAGATCGACTGGAGGGTCTCGCCGAGCATGACGAGGTAGAGGCGGAGGCCGGCGGAGGACGAGGCGGTGGCGAGCTTGTGCTCGTAGGTGCCGCTCTCGGTGAAGGTGCAGTTCATCGTGGCCCGCACCGGGGTCCCGTCGGGAGAGAAGAGGGAGAACTCCTGGCTGAGGCTGGTCAGGTAACCCTGGAGGAGCAGGTACTGCCCCCACCAGAGCTGGCAGAGGGGCGGCCGCGAGTCCTTCGGCATGGCCCGCATGAGGGCCACGACCTTGGTGGTGTGCTCGAGGACGTTGGCCTCCTTGCCCTCGGCCTCGCTGGTGTCGAAGAGGAGCGAGACCGAGAGGGTGGTGGCCTGGAACTCGAAGGTGGTCTGCTCGACGCCGGGCTTGTCGACGGTCGGCGACGCGTTGACCCGCGACTTGACGGTCGAGGCGGTGCTGAAGTTCAGGCGGTTGGGGTTGAAGCGGGCGTCGATCCGGCCGACAAAGCCGGACTTCGCGCTGGTCTGGTGGCTGATCACCAGGCGTCCGGTCTCGCGGGAGACGCCCATGACGCGGTTCGAGACCTTCGAACCCTGGTAGCGAGTGACGCTCATCGGCGGCCTCCTAGGCGCTCGCGCTCGAGCGCGAGGGAGCGGGTGAGGCGCCGCTCGACAGCCGCCGCGATCGCGGCGAGGTCGGGGGCGGCGTGCGCGGGTGCGGGCGGGGCGACCGCGGGGGCGATCGTCGGCGGCGGATCGGCGGGGCCGCGCGAGGGGTCGGCCAGGGCGCCGAGCGGGATCTGGAGGTCGATCTCGGGGGGCGCGTCGAAGTCGACCCGGCGGCGCGGGGGCGGGCTCGCGGGCGTGGGGGCCGCGGGGGGGGCAGAGAGCGGGCTCGCGGTCGGCGGCGCGTCCCCGGGACGGACGAGGGGGCGCGCCGGGGCGGCGAGGTCTCGCGGGGACGAGGGATCCACGGGGCGGACGAGCGGGCGTGGGGTGTCCTGAAGGTCAGGCAGGCTCGCGGGGCGCGTCCGGGGCGGGTGCGTCGGCGCCTGGGGGGACGTCGGGTCCGCGGGGCGGAGGAGCGGGCGGCGCGAAGCCGCCGCGGGGGCTCGTGGGTGGTCCAGCGGGGCGGCGGGCGGCGGTTCCTGCGCGGACGAGGGGGCTCCGGGACGGACGAGCGAACGCGCGGCAGCGTCGGGTCCGTCGCGGGGCGGGGCGCTCGGGGCGTCGGGTCGGGGTCGACGCGGCAGCGGGAAGGCGGCCTCGGCGCCGCCGCGGGGTCCGGATGGTGCGCTGAAGGACAGGTCGTTCGAGACATGTCGATCGGGCCGTGTCCGACGCGGCAGGGGCATCGCGGGGACCTCGGGCGCGGGGCGCGGGGCGGCCGGCACAGGGGCCGGGTCGAGCTCCCGGGGCGAGGCGATCACGGGCGCTCCGAGCGGGGAGGTCGCGGCGCGGGGAGAGGGCGCGCGGGGCTCGGTGGTCGGGGGCGCGGTCAGCGGCGGGAGCTCGCGGGGGGCCTCGACGTCGCGCGGCGAGGCGAGCACCACGGCGGGGATCTGCAGGTCGATCTCCGCCGGCGCAGGCGGCGGGGCGGCGGGGAGGTCGGGCGCGGAGGCGCGGGTGTGTTCGGTGACGGAGACCCGCGGGCGAGGGCGCGGCGCGGG
>CAZMML010000792.1:0-2668 GCA_964567335.1 uncultured Nannocystis sp.
CTAGAGTGTTGGGTCGGTCAGTCGTTCATCTGCGGCGCGCCTTCGGGGGCGAGGGTCGCGGGCGGGGGCTTCTGTACGGGCGTCCGGATCGCCGGCGAGGTCCCCTCGCCGCTCTTCGGCGTCTCGTAGCGCTTGTCCCACGCCGACTTCTTGGTCCCCGTCCGCGCCTTGAACACGCCGTCGGGGAGTAGGGGCAGGCCGTGGCGCTCACGGATGAAGTTGGGGAGCTGACCATGCTCCGCCGTCGCGCAGGTCGTGGTGTGCTCGACGAACTGACGGCCGGTGCGGTCGAGCAGCCGCTCGGGCGCGTACCAGCCCTGGCTCGTGACCGCCTCCGGAGAGGGGATGCCGTACGAGACCTTGTAGAGCTCGACCTTCTGCGGCATCACGCCGCGGTGGGCCTGGGCCCACGCGCGGCACAGGTAGCGCGCGTACCACTGTTGATACCAGGCGCCGCCGCCGCTCTCGCCGCCGATGATCCGGCGGTTCATCTTGCGCATGCGGTCGTTCCACACCCAGGGGATCGGCATGCGCTCGCGGGCGTAGAGGTCGGTCCGCATGTCCCAGGCGTCGCCGGTCTCGTCGGTGAGCACCGCGCGCATGAACACGTTGGCGCGCGGCGGGTTCGGCGCGAACATCCCCCAGCCCTGATCGGTCTGGGTCGCCAGCACCCACGCGCTGAAGGGCTCGCGCGCCTTGCTGCGGAAGCTCGACAGGCAGTCCTTGTCAGGGAGCACCCAGATCGCGATGGCAACCACGTGGAAGAGCACCATCGAGCCGATCAGGAGGCGCCCGCCGGGGCCGTAGGACCAGGGCGGCGTCGGGTGCCCTGTGTGCGGATCGCGGGCAGGGAGCCCAGGGTCCTGCGCGGCGCGCTCCGGCGCGGTGAAGGTCAGGCCGACGCGGGAGAGCGCGCGATCGACGGCCGGGAAGCGGCGCAGGACGATCGCCAGCAGGACCGCCGCATGGACCGCGATCCTGGCGAACATCAGCGCGTCACGCGTCGCGGTGGTTGTCCCCTTGACGGCCATCAGCCACGCGTAGCCGACGACCACCAGGGCCGCGCCGACGAGCTTGAGGGCGAAGCGTCGGGTCCCGCGGTGGCCCTGCGCGTAGGTGTAGAGGAAGAGGAAGGCGGCGATCACCGCCAGCGTGCGCCCGAAGTGGATCCCGGGCCCGGCGATGGTGCCCTCGAAACCGAGGACCTGGACCTTGAACCAGGGCCAGACGGGGGTCACGTGAAGCACCACGCCGAGCAAGACCGCGGCGAAGGTCGCAGCGAGCAACCACGGCGGGAGCCTGCGGCTGTCGCGGATGTGGTGCGACAGGGTGCGGTCCTCGGCCGGCAGCGGCGGCTCGCCGCGGCGCACGTCGGCCGGGAGCGGCAACCAGGGGAGCGCGCGCCCGAGCCCGCGGCCGAAGAAGCGCAGGATCCGACCCGGTTCGTCGCCTTGCAGCACGAAGAGGTAGGTCGACATCATGATCGGCGGGAACATGCCGATGTTCATCAGGACCTGCAGGTTGCCGTGGAAGATCAGGCCGAGCGTCAGCCACACGCGGCGCCCGAGGAACCAGCGGCACAGCCAGTCGCGGTCCAGCACGTGGCGGCGGCCGCGGATCGTCAGCGCGGGCGGGCGCCTGCCGAGCGTCCACCACAGGCCGCCGATGAGCGCCATCCCCACGATCCACGCGGTCGCGTGGACGCGCTGGGCCACGGGGAGCGGCCATTGATCCGGCTCGGGCGCGAGGTGGACCGGCAGGGTGTAGAGCACCAGGGTCATCGACAGGACGCCGAGGCCGAGCCAGCAGGCGCGCACGGCCCACAGGCGCGCGCCCCGCAGGGGCTCCAGCTTCTCGCGGATCGACCAGCGGGCGACGAGCCCGAAGATCAGCAGCGGAAAGAGGGCCTCCCACCAGTGGGTGATCCAGGTGGCGAGCCGGAAGAGCCCCACCCCGACCCACGGGACCGACGAGATCTCCTGCGGGTAGAAGCGGTAGAAGTGGTCCATGTTGAGGGCGTAGTAGAGCGCGTCGCCCTTGCTCCACACGGACCCGTTCTTGACCGCCCCGGTGTAGCAGTAGAGCACCCCGAGGTTGAGGATCATCAGCACGCGCGGCCAGGCGGGGATCAGGCGGTACACGGCCTGCAGCCCGCGCGGGTGCTCGGGGCTCGGGGCCAGGCCCGCGCCGCCGCCGGGGCCCTCACGCGTGCTCAGGAGCCCGGCGCGCCTCAGCTTGCGGCAGCGCAGCCAGTTGTCGACGCTGTAGGCGTGGCCGCTGCGGGCGCAGAGCAGGTAGATGAAGAAGACCCGGTAGACGAGCTCGGTGCCCTCCCAGAAGAGCAGGTTGCGGGCGAAGAAGCTGTTCATCAGGAGGAAGGTGAGCACCCCGGTGACGCGGGTGCGCCAACCGACCATGAAGAGGGTCGCGGCCGCGTAGAAGGCCAGGAGTTGGGTCCGCATCCCGGTCGGCGTGTCCCAGAAGAAGAGCAGCGAGTACTTGGGCCCCTTGAGGAACTCCAGCAGGGCGGGCAGGTCGAAGAAGCCCCGCGGGTCGCCGCCGAGGCCGTCGCCGTAGCCGCGGAGCTGGCCCGAGGCGAAGTGCTGCCGGGCCGCGTCGCTGAGGAAGATCCCCTCGTCCGTGAAGAGGAAGTCGAAGTACTCCCAGA
>CAZMML010000793.1:0-2662 GCA_964567335.1 uncultured Nannocystis sp.
CCGGTCGCGCGCCTGCCCGGCGGCGCCCGAGAGCGGGTGGAGCTTGTCGCGATGGGCCAGCGAATTGAAGAGCAGCGCCTGCAGCACGGCGTCGGCGACGAAGACGACGCCGAGGCTGTGCTCGAAGCGGGTGTGGGTCGCCGAGGGGAACACGAGGTCGAGCAGGCCGTTCTGCTTGATCCGACGCAGCCGCTGGAACACCGGGTGGTTCATCACCCGGTGCTCCTCCAAGGTCATGCGCACGAGCCCGTGGATCGGATCGACGATCGACTTGACCAGCTCCAGCGGATGCAACGTCCCCATGCCCAGGTCCTCCCAGCCGGCAGGATCGATCGCCGCGGACGGGCCGTCTACTCGCGCGTATGCGCGGGGCAACCGCGAGCGCCGCGGGGACGCGCGGGCAGAGGCGCTGGTGTTTTCTCGAACATGTCGCAAGTACCAGCAGCGCGCGGCGGGCGGAGGCGGCCCCTCCGGCGCGCGCGAACGCGATTGCGGCGCGAACTTCGACCTGCGACAATCCGGGCATGTCGACGCTCTCGCGCCTGCTCCCCCTGACCTTCGCCGCGGGCGCCCTCACGGGCGCGTGCGATCCCCTGGCCCCCGGCGCGGGGCAGACCACCTCCACGCTCGGGTCGATCGCCGGCGCGGTCGCCTGCCCCGAGCTCTCCGGCGGCGGCAGCGCCCTCGGCGTCCGCTACACCGCCAAGGCGGAGCTCAACGCCAAGATCGGCGCCTTCGTCCAGGCCGCCAAGGACCTCGGGCGGCTCTCGACCCGCATGGACGCCGAGGTCACGACCGCCTGTCGGAAGATCGGCGCGGACATCGGCGTCGACCCAGCGGCGATGCAGCCGCGCGAGAACGTCGGCGCCTCGACCGCCGCGTGCGGCGCCGTGCGGGCGAAGATCGACGCGCTCCTGAAGGGCGGCGTCACGCTCCAGGCGAGCTACACCCCGCCGAAGTGCGAGGTCGACGCCTCCGCCAGGGCGAGCTGCGACGCCAAGTGCAAGGTCGAGGTCGACCCCGGCGAGATCGTCGCCCGCTGCGAGCCGGCGAAGCTCTCCGGCCGCTGCCAGGGCACCTGCAAGGGCCAGTGCGAGGGCACCTGCAAGGGCAAGTGCAACGGCGAGTGCACCGCCAAGAACGCCCAGGGCCAGTGCGTCGGCGAGTGCAAGGGCACCTGCGAGGGCTCGTGCAGCGCGACCTGCCACGCCTCGTGCCAGGGCACCTGGCAGGCGCCGAAGTGCGAGGGCCACGTCACCCCGCCGAAGGTCGACGCCGACTGCAAGGCGAGCTGCGACGCCAGCGTGTCGATCTCGGCGGCGTGCACGAAGCCGCACCTCGAGGTCAAGGCGTCGGCCAACGCCGAGGCGCTCGCGAAGCTGATCGCCTCCCTGACCGCCCACCTGCCCGCGCTCGTGACCGCGGAGTTCAAGCTCGGCAAGGAGATCGCGGGCGAGGTGAAGACCCTCGTGCGGATCGGCGGCGAGCTCCGCGGCAAGCTGCAGGGGGCCGGCGAGAAGGCGGTCGCCTGCGTCAGCGCCGCCGCGACCGCGGTCGCGACCGCGTCCGCGAGCATCAACGTCTCGGTCAAGGCGAGCGTGTCGGTCAGCGCCTCCGCCAACGCGCACGCCAGCGCGGGATGAGCCGTGAGCGCGTGGTGGCACTGGGCCGGGCTCTTCGCGGCCGGCGGCTGCGGGGCCTGCCTGCGCTACGCGCTCTCCGCGGCGATCGACCGCTGGGGCGGCCCCTTGCCCCACACCGGGACGCTGGTCGTCAACGCGATCGGGTGCCTGGCGATCGGCGCGCTCGCGTCGCTCCTGGTCCCGGGGCCAGCGCGGGTGATCGTGCTCGCCGGGCTCCTCGGCGGGCTGACCACCTACAGCAGCTTCGCGCTCCTCACCGTCGACCTCGCCGGGTCGGGGCGCTGGGGGGCCGCGGCCTGGCAGGTCGGCCTGCACCTCGTCGGCGGGGCGCTGCTGGTCGCGCTCGGGGCCAGGCTCGCGGCCCCGCTCCGCTGACCCCGCGGCTCACGGGTCCGGGAGGCGCACCCCGTTCGCCATGAACGAGGTGCGGTCGCCCTCGTGGCTGAGGGAGATCGTCGCGGTGAGGAAGGCGGCGCTGCGCCCGTCCAGGCTGACGAAGACGAGGCCGCGGCCCGGGTCGTAGTCCCACCCGTAGGGCCGGCGGCGGACGCCGGGCTCGACCACGATCGACCGCGGACCGACCGTGAGGATCAGCTTGAAGCCCGCGCCGGCGCCCTCGTGCGCGCGCTCGCGGTCGCCGTCCAGGACATCGATGTCGAGGGAGCCGAGCCGTCCGCGCGCGAGGTCGACGAGGAAGATGTCGACGCGGTCGTCACCGATCGGGATCGGCGCCGCAGGAGGAACGAAGGCGCCGACGACGATCCCCTGCGCCTCCAGGAGCGCGCCCCGCCGCGCGTCCATCGCGGCGCGCAGGTCCGGCGGGTCGCAGGGCTCGCCCTCGGGATCGCGGGGCTTGATCTCGACGTGTCCGCCCTCGACGTAGGCGTCGCGCGAGACGTCGACGATGAAGAGGTCGACCTCCCCCTCGCAGCGCGCGCCCCCGGGCCCGGCGTAGAAGGTCTCGAAGGCGAAGCGCTGACCATCGGCCGAGAAGCCCCAGAAGGTCAGCGCGTCGATCT
>CAZMML010000794.1:0-2658 GCA_964567335.1 uncultured Nannocystis sp.
CCGCCACCTACACCGGCCTCCAGCTCGGCAACACCGACGGCTCGCTGTGGATCGGCCTCGCCGACGTCGAGCTCGACAGCATGCCCTACGACACGCCCAAGGACGGCGTCGCCCGCGAGGTCGCGCCCGAGATCGTCGACGCCTTCATCCAGTCCGGCGGCACGGACCTCAACGACCCGCCCGAGGCGCGCTGCGACGCGACCCAGCCCTACCCGCCCTTCAAACACGACCACGGCACCCCGGGCGCCGCCAACAGCGCCTGCGACGCCCCCCCGCCGACCGGCAAGTGCGTCGACCCCGACACGATGACGGAGCGGGACATCGACCGGCCGGCCGCCGGCGAGCTCGTGATCGCCGAGTTCATGGCCAACCCGAAGATGGCCGGCGACGCCACCGCCGAGTGGTTCGAGCTCGCCGCCTGCGCCGAGTTCGACCTCAACGGCCTCGAGATCGGCAAGATCTGGGACCCCTACACCGTCGTCGAGACGATCCCCGAGCCCGGCCCCTGCCTCGAGGTCAAGCCCGGCGACGACGTCCTGATCGCGCGCTCGGCCGACCCGCTCCTCAACGGCGGCCTGCCCGAGCCGCGCTACGTCCTGAAGACCCTCAGCCTGACCAACAGCGCCAGCGGCCTCTTCGTCGGCGCGCTCGGCGCCGACCTCGACCACACCAGCTACGCCAGCACCACCGAGGGCAAGTCGACCCAGCTCTCGCTCGACAAGGTCACCTGCGACGTCGCCCTCAACGACGACCCCGCCAATTGGTGCCTCGGGACCGGCCCCTACAACGGCGTCGACCTCGGCACCCCGGCCGCCGACAACCTCATGTGCGGCAACGCGGCGACCTGCTTCGACGCGGTGATGATGAAGGATCGCCCGATCGTCACCCCGGCCCCCGGCGACCTCCTGATCACCGAGTTCCTCGCCGATCCGACGATCGTCGCCGACACCGCCGGCGAGTGGTTCGAGGTCCGCGCCAGCAAGGACGTCGACCTCAACCCCGTCAAGCTCCTCGCCGAGTTCGCCCCGACCCCCGACAAGGTCACCGCCGCCAAGACCCTCGGCGAGCTCAGCGGCAGCCCGAACTGCATCCCCGTGCCCGCCGCCGGCTTCGCCCTGATCGCGCGCAACAAGGACATGGCGCTCAACGGCGGCCTCCCCACGGTCGACGCGCTGATGTCGATCGGCCTCGGCAACGGCGCCGGCGCGATCTCGATGCACGCCGCCGACCTGCTCCTCGACGCCGTCCAGTGGGCCAAGACCAAGGCCGCCGGCAAGTCGCAGCAGCTCGGGCCCCAGATCACCGATCCGACCATGAACGACGACGCCGACGTGCCGCCCTGGTGCGTCGCCACGAACGCAGGCACCCCGAAGCAGGAGAACCCGCCATGTCCGTGACCCCGCGCTCGCCACTGCTCGCTCTCTTCCTGTCCCTGGGGACATACGCATGCGCGCCGCAGGGCCCCCACGAGGAGGGCAAGGAGGCGCTCGCCCAGCGCTGCGGCCCGGCGGTCGGGGTCGTCGAGCGCGTCATCGACGGCGACACGATCGTCCTGGAGAGCGGCGAGAAGGTCCGCTACCTGATGGTCGACACCCCGGAGATCACCTCGGGGAAGCACGACTGCTACGGCCAGGAGGCCGCCGACTACAACGCCGAGATCGTCCTCGGGCAGGAGGTCGAGCTGACCTACGACGTCCAGTGCAGCGACGCCTACGGCCGCCTCCTCGCCTACGTCGAGGCGCCGGACGGCGAGATCAACACCCTCCTCGTCTCCCGCGGCTACGCCTGCGTGCTCGAGATCCCGCCCAATGGCGCCGAGCGCAGCGCCGAGTTCGAGGCGATGGAGGCGCGCGCCCAGGCCGATCGCGCCGGCCTGTGGGGCTCGTGCTCCAACCCGTGTTCGGAGTGAGCGGAGCGGCGTGTCACCTCAGGGAAGAGACCGGTCCTTCAGGACACCCCGCGGGCCGCTCCGGCGGCGCCGGGTAGGGGTAGCGGCCGGCCGCGCCGCGGGCGACCAGCGCGCCGTTCACCTCGACCCCCCCGCAGACGACGTAGCCGAGGCGCCGCTGGAAGCGGTCGCGGGCGACGCCCACGACCTCGACCTTCGACCCCTCCGGACAGAGCTCGCGCGCGAGCGCCGTCGCCGCCTTCCCGCAGGCCAGCACGGCCTCGACCGGCACGCCCCACAGGGTCGACTGCCACTGCGCCCGGCGCGTCGAGTTCTCGTCGAAGCCCGACTCCGGCGTGTCGATCCCGAGCAGGCGCACCGGATCCTCCTTCCCGTCGGCGCAGCGGACGTAGGGCGTGTCGCCGTCCTCCCAGCGGAGCAGCGCGCAGGGCTCCGGCGGGGCCGCGGCGGCGATCTCGGCCAGGGTCGGGATCGTCGGCGCCTCCGGGGCGGCGGGCCGACAAGCGGGAGTCAGGGTCGCGGCGAGCACGAGGAGCAGCGGGCGCACGGCCGCACCTTGCGCTCATCCGCCCCCCGAGGCAAGCGGAGGCGGCGCCGATGAGGGTCGCCGCGCGCCGCCTCGCGCGAGCGACCCTCGCCGCCCTCGCGCTGGCGCCGGCGGCCGCGCGCGCGGCCCCCTACGAGACCTTCGTCGACGTCGACGACGAGGACGACCTGCTCGAGCTCAACACCGGCGGCGACATCGGGGC
>CAZMML010000795.1:0-2653 GCA_964567335.1 uncultured Nannocystis sp.
GCCTCCGGCGGGGGCCGGCGGGGGGGCGGCGGGGGGGCGAGCGGGGCGGTGACCGGCGGGTCGCGATCGCGGCCGCGGTCGCGGTCGCGGTCGCTGGCGAGGAGGACGACGACGGTGGCGAGGCCGGCGAGCAGCACGCTGCTGGCGATGATCAGCGGCAGCCGGCGCGAGGCCGGTCCGGGGGCGCGGCCCGCCTTGGGGCCCCGGGCGGGCGGGCTCGCCGGCGGGAGGTCCCCCGCCTGCGGGGTGCCGCGCGCGGGGGTGAAGGGCTGGGTGCGCGCCTCGGAGGCGGCGATGGTCGGGGCGGCGGCGAGGGAGGCGGCCGCGGGGTCTCGCGCGGGGACGGCGACGTCGCCCGAGGCGGTGCCGTGGGCGATCGGCCCGGTGATCGGGCGGTGCATGCCGGACCCGTGGACGGCCGTCGAGGGGACGAGGTCGGCGAGGAAGGCCTCGATCTCCTCCATCGTCTGCGGGCGGTCGTCGCGGTTCTTGGCGAGCATCCGCAGGATGAGCTCGTCGAGGTCGGGCGGCACGCCCCTCTCGGGCACGAGCGCCGAGAGCGGGTGCGGGTTGACGTTGCAGTGCTGCATCGCCACCTGGATCGGCTCGCCGACGAAGGGCATGCGGCCGGCGAGCGCCTCGTAGAAGAGGACGCCGAGCGAGTAGATGTCGGTGCGGTGGTCGAGCGACTCGGCGAGGATCTGCTCGGGCGACATGTAGAAGGGCGTGCCGATCGCGGCGCCGGTGTTGGTCAGCGCGGCGTGGCTGGCGATCTTGGCGATGCCGAAGTCGAGGAGCTTGATCTGGTCGCGGCCGTCGCGGCGGCGGGTGATGAAGATGTTGGAGGGCTTGAGGTCGCGGTGGATCATCCCGGCCGCGTGCACGGCGGCCATGGCCCCGGCGACCTGGGACATCCACGCGACCACCTGTTGCCACTCGATCGGCCGCTGGTTGCGCTCCTGGAGCCGAGTCTCGAGGTCCTGGCCGGAGAGCAGCTCCATGGCGAAGAAGACGACGCCCTGCGCGGCGTCCTCCCCGAGGTGGTAGATGTCGACGACGTTCTCGTGGTGGATCTGCGCGATCGCCTGCGCCTCCCGCAGGAAGCGCTCGACGCACTCCTTGTCCTGGGCGAGCTCGGGGAGCAGGACCTTGAGGGCGCAGCGGCGGCGCAGGCGGGTCTCGTCGGCGACGTAGACGCGGCCCATGCCGCCCTCGCCGAGCAGCCGCTCGATCTTAAAGCGGCCCTCCAGGACGGCGCCGAGCAGCGCGTCTGGCCTCACCTCGAGCGGCATGGGGGTCCTGGCTTCGTACACCACGCGCGGATCTTTTTCACCCCCCGGCGAGGGCGCGCCTGGAGCCGCGCCGGGGCGCTTTAGCGCCGGAGCGGGTCGATGCTGCTCGCGGGCGGGCTCCGGCGCGAGATCTCGGCCGCGCGGGGCGGCCCGCCGTGCGGCGCGGGGCAGGGGTGACGAGTTTTTTGAGACATGTCGTAATCGCCAGGGCGGGAGGGGCGGGGGGGGGGTGGCGTTTTTTTTTGATTTTTGTCTTACGCCGGGGGGGGGGGGGGGGGCCCGGGACGTGCGACTTCGCGCGCTGCCCCGCGGGACGCGCTTGCGGTAGACTCACGTCGCCGCGCTGATGCTCCGTCCTGCTCGACCCCCCCGCGTCCTCGCCCTCTTGCTCGTCGCGTCGCTGGCCGGGCCGCGGCCGGCGCTCGCGGCGCCCGTTGCTGACGACGTGCCGGCCTTCGAGGAGGGCTTCGCGGCCGGACAGGCGAGCTTCGACCGCGGGGCCTACCTCGAGGCGGCGCGGACCTGGATCGCGGCGGCGGACAAGCTGCGCGAGACGACTTCGAACCGGGACAACCGCGCCGCGGTGTACGAGCTCGCGGTCGACGCGCTGTCCCGCGGCCTGACCGCGGAGGCGACGACGGCGGAGCTGCGCGAGGCGGCGGGCGCGCTCGACGGCTACTGCGAGGGCTTCACCCGCGCGTACGGGACCGAGACGCCGATCAGCGCCAAGGTCGTGGCGGCGCGCGACGACCTCAAGAAGCGCCTCGCGGAGGCCGAAGCGCGCGACGCGGCGGCGAAGCCCGACCCGCGGCCCGATCCGCCGCCGGTCAAGGACCCGCCGAAGCCGGCGGGGAAGCCCTGGAAGGGCCTGGCGATCGGCGGCGGGGTGCTGCTCGGGGTGGGGCTCGCCGGGGTCGCGATCGGGGTGGCGGGCGGCGCGCGCGGCCAGGCCAGCGAGCGGGATTTCGAGGGGATGAGCTGCACCAGCAAGATGCTGACGCCCACCTGCGCGGTGCTCTACAACGACGGCAACGCGGCGAACCGGCTGGGGATCGCCGGCGCCGTGGCGGGCGGGGTGTTCGTGGCGGCCGGGGCGGCGCTGCTGGCGATCGGGCTGACGCGCAAGCGGTCGGCGGCGCGGGCGTGGACGCCGACCTCGGGTCCGGGTCAGGTCGGCTTCGGGGTCCGGGCCTCGTTCTGAGCGAGGGTCACGCGAGGGTGGCGCCGCGGTGGACGGTCACCGCGGAGCCCTCGGCGGCGAAGGCCGAGCGCGGCGGACCGGCGAGGGCGGCGGCGAATTCGGGGCCGTAGAGGGCCGGGAGGTCGAGGTCGTTGCGGACGTCGAGGGCGGGCCAGGCGCG
>CAZMML010000796.1:0-2379 GCA_964567335.1 uncultured Nannocystis sp.
GGGTGGTGCTGTGCGAGCGGTCGAGGACGAAGGCGTAGTGGCGCGGGCGGTCGACGGCCTTGAGGTCGAGCGCGGGGCGGAAGGCGAGCATGAAGTAGGCCTGGCCGTCGCGGTCGAGGTGGGTCTCGACGTGGGCGCGCTGGTCGGCGGCGGGGATCGGGATGTCGACGCCGAGGTCGTGGACCGGGCGGAAGCGCTGGGCCGCGGTCGTCAGCTCGACCTTGTCGCCGGTCTCGCGGCGCTGCAGCGCGGCCATCGGGGTGACCAGCTCGCCGGTGGCGGGGAGCTCCGACTTGTCGACCGCGATCGTGAACTGGAAGTTCTCGATCTCCGTGCCGGTCGCGCCGGTGCTCGCGCCCGACATCGGGTAGCGGTAGCGCAGGGTGTCGCCGACGGTCGGCAGCACCTGGGTGTAGCTGAGCCGGATCTTGCGCTCGCCGCGGCCGGGGATCGGGAAGATCTTGAGCTTGAAGATGTTGCCGCGCTCCCACTCGAGCAGCGCCGGGTCGCGCGGGATCGTGGCGTCGACGATCTGGCGGAAGATCTCGCGGGCGCGCTGCTTCTCGAGCATCTCGGCGGTCATCCAGGTGTTGCCGACGAGGAGCTGCAGGCCGGAGATCGAGGCGTCCGCGGGCAGCGGGAAGCGGTAGGTGCCCTCGAGCACCTCGCCCGCCTCGTTGTAGAAGGTCTGCTCGATCTCGGTGCGGGCGATGCGGCCGGAGATCGAGACGTTCACCTTCTGATCGACGAGGGCGAGCTTGTAGAGCTCGGTCTGGCTGCCGGCGCGCCGCGCCG
The DNA here is from genome assembly GCA_964567335.1 of uncultured Nannocystis sp. GTDB lineage: Bacteria > Myxococcota_A > Polyangia > Nannocystales > Nannocystaceae > Nannocystis. The sequence goes on from CAZMML010000796.1 coordinate 796, forward strand.
TGAGGCTGCCGACGCCGGCGGGGACTGAGTCGGCCATGCGCGCGGCGACCTCGAAGGCGCGCGACCAGGCGGTGTCCTCGAGCGGACGCGTGCTGACCTCGGGGGTGACGGGGCGGCTCGGGGCCGCGGGCGCCGGGGCCGCGAGCGGCGTGTCGAGGTGGGCGCCTGGGCCCATGGCGACGTCCTGACCGCCGGTGCGGAGGCGGGCGGCGCCGTAGACGACGTCGTAGCTGCGGCGCTCGCCGCGGCTGAACGCCCGCGCCTCACCGCTCGAGATGTCGAGGGTGTCGGGGCCGCTGCGCAGGCTGAGGGGCGGCTGGCCGGCGGCGACGATGGCGACCGCCTCGCCGCTGCCGAGGGTGAGGACGCGGGCGTCGGGGCCGTCGGGGAGGACGACGCGGGAGTCCTCGTTGACGCGCACGAGGGTGCCGCCGACGAGGCGGAGCTCGGCGATCGTGCCGCGAGGCACGAGCAAGGCCTGTCCGGCGCTGAGGCGGGCGCCCGGGCCGAGGAAGGTCCCTTGGGCCAGGTCCTCCGTGCGCACGCCGGTGGGGCCGGAGACGGCGGTGAGCTCGGCGACCATCGCGCCGGTCGCGGGGGCCGGCGTGGAGACTGCTGGGCCCTGGGCGCCGCTCCCTTCGCCCTTCGAGTCGGGCTGTGCGGCGGGGTTACAGGCGGCGAGCGCGAGGGAGAGGGTCGAGGCGAGGGTGCGTCGCGCGTAGGGCATGGTGGGCTCCGGCGGTGCGGGGGGAACGTCTCGCGGGCGGGGTCGGTCTGCCCGTGGGGCGTCGGACCGGGAACGCGGGTCGGCGGAGGATCCTTACACGAGCGGAGGGGCGGGCGCTGGATGGCCTCATGGGCACTGGCGGGCGCGCGGGGGCCCGCAATTGCGCGCGCGTGATCTGAACCAGCGCGCGGGGGGCGTAGCCAGGCGCGATGATGTTGCCTAATGTGGTCCCCGCAATGTCAACGGCGAAGGACGTCTTCCTCGCGCACGCGGACAACCCTGGGTACGACCCCACGGTGGCGGAGCTGCGCCGCAGCCTCACCGAGGCCAAGACCGAGGCGCTCGAGAGGTCGCGCGGCGTGCCCCAGGATGAGCTCAAGAAGGTCATGCCGATCCTCTACGAGCGGATCGTCGTCACCACGATCCAGATGGCCGCGCACGTCGGGCTCGGCGTCGGCCTCGCGCTCGAGGCGCTCGACGAGGTCCGGAGCAACACCTCGCTCTCGCTCTTCTCCCGCGAGATCCGCGAGATGATGACCGAGACGGGGGTCTCGCTCAAGCGCCGCCACTCGAACCGGATCGCCAAGCTCGTCGCCGAGATCGAGGCGCAGCGGCTCGCGTGGCGCCACAACCACGAGTTTCTGTCGTGGCTGGCGTTCCGCCGCGACGACCCGCGCTACACCGCGCCCGACCGCCGCGACCGCCTCGAGGCCTTCAAGCTGCAGCAGCGGCTGCTCACCTCCCGCGACGCGGTCATCACCCGCCTCGGGGCGCCCCTGACGGCCGCGCTCGAGGGGCACGACCGCTTCATGCTCGCCAATCGCTGGCGCCTGGCCCCGACCCCGGAGCACGCGGTC
>CAZMML010000796.1:2389-2649 GCA_964567335.1 uncultured Nannocystis sp.
CTACTCGTGGCCCCTCCTGTCCCTCCAGCCAGGCCCTGTGGCGATGCTCGAGTACGCCCGCCTCGAGTACGACGCCTTCGTCGACGCCGGCGGCAACAAGGAGCAGGCCGTGACCCTCTTCAAGAAGATCGCGGCCGCGCTGCGCGACCAGCTCGCCTCCGCCCTCGAGCACCTCCCCGAGGACGCGCGCTCGGGTCTCATCGCGTGACTCGAGGCGTCGGCGAACGCCCCCACCTCCTCAGGATTTGATCAGATCGGCG
>CAZMML010000797.1:0-2641 GCA_964567335.1 uncultured Nannocystis sp.
GAGCCCCTCCTCGCGCGCGAGCCGCTCGGACATGTCCCAGCCCTCGTCGGTCGGCATCCAGATCGTGTCGTGGAGCGGGGCGGGGGCGTCGATCTGCGGGACGAGGCTCGAGGGGAGGTGCTTCATGCCCTCGAGCCCGTGCATGGCGTCGTCCGGCTGAACGGCGACGCAGCGGACGTGCGGCGAGAGCTCGCGCAGGCGGCGGGAGGTGCCGACGACGGTCCCGCTGGTGCCGATGCCGGTGACGAAGTGCGTGACGCGGCCCTCGGTCTGGGCCCAGATCTCGAGCCCCGTGCCGTGGTAGTGCGCGAGCGGGTTGTTCGGGTTGGAGTACTGGTCGGCGTAGAAGAAGCGGTCCGGGCGCTCGGCGGCGAGCTCCTTGGCGAGGCGGATCGCGCCGTCGCTGCCCTCCAGCGGGCTCGAGTAGACGATCTCGACCCCGTAGGCGCTGGTGACCTGCTTGCGCGGGGCGCTGACGTTCTCCGGCATGACGAGCGTGACCGGCACGCCGAGCGCCGCGCCGACCATCGCGTAGGCGATCCCGGTGTTGCCGCTGGTGCTGTCGAGCAGGCGCGCGCCGGGGCCGAGCTGCCCGCGCGCGAGGGCGTCGCGGACGATCCGCAGGGCGGCGCGGTCCTTGACGGAGCCGGCGGGGTTGCAGAACTCGCACTTGGCCCAGAGCTCGACGCCGGGGCAGTCACGCTCGATGTGGTGGAGGCGGACGAGCGGGGTGTTGCCGACGAGGTCGGTGATCTGCTGCACCCGGAGGGCCCGCGCGGGGCGCAGCCGGGCCATGAGCTGGTCGCGGCCGGTGGGGAGCATCGCTTAGCGGCCGCCGGCGATCGCGGGGATGATGCTGAGCTCGTCGCCGTCCTTGACGGGCGTGGCGAGGTTGTCGAGGAAGCGGATGTCCTCCTCGCCGACGAAGACGTTGACGAAGCGGCGCACCTTGCCGGAGTCGTCGCAGATCCGCTCGCGGATCCCGGGGCACTTCTCCTCGAGCGCGCCGAGGACCGCGGCGACGGTGTCGCCGGTGACGGTGACGACCTCCAGGCCTTGGGTGTACTTGCGGAGCGGGGTGGGGATCCGGACGTTGGGCATGACGGGTGGATCGTGGCGGCGCGGCTCACCGGCCGCAAGGCTCGGCGGCGGAGACAGAGCACGTCGGACGCAGCTCGGCGGCGGGACGTGGTCCGCGCGGGGCGCAGCCCGAGCAGCCGGGCCGCGGGCGCGGGCGGAGCTGGCGCGGGCGGAGCTCGCGCACGTCGAGGGTGATCAAGGTGCCGGCGAGGTCGGCGCCCCGAGCGAGCGCGAGCGCGAGGTGAGCCATCATGAAGCCGAGGGCGCCGACGGCGGCGCCGAGGACGCCGACGCTCGCGCAGGAGGGGGCGAGCTCCGGCGGCGGGGCCTCCTCGAAGACGCAGCGGAGGCAGGCGCCGCCGGGCGCGACGGCCATCACGAGGCCGCCCCAGCGCTGCGCCCCGCCGACGACCAGGGGGAGGCCGAGATCGACGCAGGTGTCCTGGACCAGGAACTTGAGGTCAGGCTGATCGCTGCACTCGAGCACGATCGTCCCGGGCGGCTGCGCCGCGAGCAGCGCGGGGGCGCTTCTCGCGTCGAGGCGGAGCGCCAGGGGCTCGGCGCGCAGGCCGCGGGCGCGCAACGCCCGGGCCGCGGCGTCGGCCTTGGCGGCGCCGACGTCGCCGACGCCGTAGAGGATCTGGCGCTGGAGGTTGGTCGCGTCGACGCGGTCGCAGTCGACCAGCGCGAGGTCCTCGGCGCCCCCGGCCGCGAGCCCGAGGAGCGCCGGGCAGCCGAGGCCGCCGGCGCCGAGGACCAGGAAGCGGCTCATCCCGGCCCCGCCGAGCGGAGCTCGCCCTCGCAGGTGAAGTACTCGTCGAGCGAGAAGTAGCGCTCGCCGGTGTCGCAGAGGATCGCCACGACGTCGCGGCCAGGCCCGAGCTCGGCCGCGAGGCGCAGCGCGGCGACCACGGCCGCGCCGGCCGAGATGCCGACGAGCAGCCCCTCCTCGCGGGCGAGGCGCTGCTTCATGCGGTAGGCGTCCTCGTCGGCGACGCGCTCGACGCGGTCGTAGGCGCTGGTCTTCAGGACAGGCGGGACGAAGCCGGCGCCGATCCCCTGGATCTTGTGCGGCCCGGGGGCGCCACCGCTGAGCACCGGGCTGCGCTCGGGCTCGACCGCGACGACCACGAGCCCCGGGCGCGCGGGCCGGAGGAGGTCGGCGACGCCGGTGATCGTGCCGCCGGTGCCGACCGCGGAGACGAAGCCGGCGAGGTCGAGGCCCTCGGTCTGGGCGAGGAGCTCCAGCGCGGTGCTGCGGCGGTGGGCCTCGGGGTTGGCGGGGTTCTCGAACTGGTGGAGCATCACATGACCTGGCTTTTGGCACAGGTCACGCGCCCTCGCCACCGCTCCCTCCATCCACTCCGCCTCGGGGGTGAGGACGATCTCCGCGCCGTAGGCCCGCAGCAGGTTGCGGCGCTCGAGGCTCATGCTCTCGGGCATGGTGAGGATCAGGCGGTAGCCCTTCACCGCGGCGACGAGCGCGAGGCCGATCCCGGTGTTGCCGCTCGTCGGTTCGACCAGGACGCTCTCGCCGGGGCGGATCTCGCCGCGCGCCTCG
>CAZMML010000798.1:0-2641 GCA_964567335.1 uncultured Nannocystis sp.
GACGACGCCGGCGGCGTGGGCGGCGCCGAGGCCCTGCAGCAGCGCGTCGAAGATCGCGGCGACGCGCGCGAGCGGGAGGGTGCGGCCGTCGATCACGAGGCGGCTCTCGAGGGTGACGCCCTCGACGAGCTCCATGACGAGGTAGGGCTCGCCGCGGTCCTCGTCGTAGTCGAGCACCGCGACGATGTTCGGGTGGCGCAGGCGGGCCAGCGCCTTCGCCTCGCGCCGCAGGCGGGCGCGCAGCTCGGGGTGCTGCGCGAGCTCGGGGCGCAGGAACTTGACCGCGACCGGCTCGTCGATCGCGAGGTGGGTCGCGCGGTAGACGGTGCCGAAGCCGCCCTCGCCGAGGACGGCGTCGAGGCGGTAGCGCCCGCCGAGGCGCTCGCCGAGGCGCTCGGCCGGATCACCGGGGCCGGCGAGGCGGAGCGCGGAGTCATGGGTCTGCTCGACCTGGGTCACGGGGGCCGCGGCGTCGGCCGAGCGGAGGCCGTCGGGGCGCGCAGTGACGAGCAGGGCGGGCGCCGTCTCGTCGACGCGGGCGGGCTCGCACGCGCAGGGTCGGCCGCCCAGGGTGCTGGCGCCGCAGCGGACGCAGGAGTGAGGGGCGAGCGTGTCGTTCATCGCAGCTCCAGGATCTCCACCGGCAAACGCTTGCCGCGCAGCGGGTGCTCGCCGCACGAGGCGAACTCGAAGCCCTCGCCCGCGGCGCGCGCGAGGTCGGCGGTCACGAGGGTCTGGCCGGCGCGCGCGAGGCCCTCGAGCCGCGCCGCGACGTTGATCGTGTCACCGATCGCGGTGTACTCCATGCGGCGCTCGCTGCCGAGGTTGCCGACCAGCGCCTCGCCGACGTTGACGCCGATCCCGAGGCGGGCCTCGACGCCGTACCTCTCCTTCCACGCGGGGGCCGAGGTCTCGACGAAGCGGTGCATGTCCTCGGCCGCCGCGAGCGCGCGCGCGGCGTGGTCAGGCTGGTCCTCGGGGGCGCCGAAGATCGCCATGACGCAGTCGCCGATGAACTTGTCGACCGTGCCGCCGTGGCGGAAGACGACCTCGCTGAGGACGCTGAAGAGCTCGTTGAGGAAGGCGACCACCCGCTCTGGCGGCGCGGTCTCGGCGAAGGTGGTGAAGGAGACGACGTCGGCGAAGAGGACGCTGACGCGCCGACGCTGGCCCCCGAGGGCGAGCGAGTGCTCGCCGGCGGCGACCCGACGGGCGACCTCGGCGGGGAGGAAGCGCGAGAGGTCGGCCTCCACGGCGGCCCGCCGCGCGAGCTCCCGCTCGCCCTCTGCGAGCTGGTCGGCCATGTCGACCATCGCTCCGCCGAGCAGGTCCATCTCGTCACCCGAGCGCTGGGTCCAGCGGGCGCTGAAGTCGCGGCGCGCGTAGGCGCGGGTGAGCGCGACGAGGCGGCCGACGGAGCGGGTGGTGCGCTCCGCGAGCCAGGCGCCGATCACGAGGGCGACGAGGGCCAGCGCGGCGCCGGAGATGAGGAGCATCTCGTTGGCGTCCCGCAGCGAACGGTAGACCGCGCTCTCCGGGCGGCGGGCGACGACGGCGAGGCCCATCGCACCGATCGCGCGCAGCGAGCCGAGCATGGCCTCGCCGGAGGCGGCGGTGAACTCGGTGGCCGCGCCGAAGTCGGCGCCGAAGCCGGCGGCCGGCACGTCGATGTGTCGCAGCAGGTCGGCGCCGCGCAGGTCGGCGCCGACCGCCAGCGGACCCTCCGCGGGCCCGACGAGCACCCGCTGCGCCCCGTCGAGGATCATGAGGCCGTCGTCCCTGCCGTCGAAGCGATCGCGGGAGATCCCCGCGAGGCGCTCGACGAGCCCGGGGCCGAGGGTCCCGAGCATGAAGGCGCGGCGCTCGCCGTCGCGGTCGATCGGGGCGAGGTAGCGGAGGACGGCGCGGCCCTCCAGGACCTCGGGCGCGAGCCAGCCCTCCTCGCTCGCGCCCGCGGGCAGGCGCGGCGGCGGCGGCGCCCCCGCGGCGCCCTTGCGGGCGATCGCGTCGATGAAGGCGCCGTCGGGCGCGTAGATCGCGACCTGGGCGAGGGTGTCGGCGCGCGCGAGGGCGTCTTGAGCGAGGCGCAGGCGCGCCTCGTCGTCGCCGATGCTCGCCTCGGTGAGCACCAGCCCCACGCGGTGGGTGGCGTCGGCGCCGGCCGTGATGTCGTGCAGGAAGAGCTCGACGGCGTGGTCGAGGACGGCGACCTGCAGCGCGCGCTCGGCCTCGCTGAGGCTGCGTCGCTGGATCTGCGCGCCGAGGACCGCGTAGACGCCGATCGTGACGAACACGAGCGAGAGCAGCGCGACGGTCCAGCGGGTGCGCAGCGAGAGGCGCACGCGCGGCGGGGTCGCGCCCTGGGCGGGCGAGCTCACGGCCGGGGTCCCTCCGGGCGGACGAGGGGCGGGGTCGCGGCGGGGTCGGTCGGACCTCGATCCGGGGCCGGGTCGGACACAGGCGGCGGGTGGACGCTCGCCGGATCGGCGACACCTCGAACGGTGGCCTCGGGGACAGACTTGGGAGCTCCGCCAGACGAGCACCCGGCGGCGGGCTCGGCACAGATCGCCGGTGAAGCCGGCGATCGCGGACGCTCCGGGGCGGGACGTCCGAGCGTGAAGCTCACGCCAAGCAGCGCCTC
>CAZMML010000799.1:0-2640 GCA_964567335.1 uncultured Nannocystis sp.
GTCCCAGTGCATCGTCCAGGGCACGCCCCCGGCCGGCACGAAGCGGACCCACAAGTCGTCGTCGTCGATCGCCGGCTGCGTCCCGCAGAGCAGCACATCACCGGCCGCGTTGACGTCGAGCCCGCGCCCCTTCTCGCCCAGGTTGCCGACCTCCTGGGGCTCGACCAGGGGCACCCCATCGCCATCGAGGTGCCAGAGCTGCCAGAGGGGGAAGGTGTTGGTGTACACGTTGACGAGCGCCCAGATCGTCCCGTCCGGGCCGAACTTCACGTCCTCGCCGACGCAGTCCTCGCCCTTCGCGATCACCCGCGTGTCGCCGAACCACACCGGGGCGCCCATGGAGCTGCGCCGCCGGAGGTGACACTCCTGCCCCTGCGGCGTCGGGGCCGTCAGCAGCTCGAGCACGTCGCCTTGCTCGTCGATGGCGACCGCGTTGCCGTAGCTCGGCTTGAGCGGGCTCGTCTTGAGCCACGCCTCCGTCCCGGCGTCCGGCGCCGTGACCACGAACTTCTCCGGCCACGGATCGCTCACCTCCTCGTCGCGGGTGGCGCGCGCCACGACGTCGTGCTCCCCGTTCCACGACGCCCCGAAGACGAGGATCTCGCCGGCGAAGATCGTCTCGTCGCCCTCGACGGGCACGAGCGCGATCGGCTCCCCGTCGTCCACCGTCATCGTCACCGCGTCGGCGTTCTGGGTCGCGACCTCGACCGCGACGACCCCGGCCGACACAAGGGCGTTCGGGATCAACGTCACCCCGACGATCGTCGGCGGCGGAAGCTCAACCTGTCCGGAGGTAGGGCTGTCCGAGGTCCCCTCGCTCACCCCCGACGTCGTCGGCGGGCTCACCGTCGTCAGCGTGGCGATCGGCCCGAAGGTCTCCCCCTCGGAGCCGCCCGACCCGCCGCCCGACCCGGTGTCCCAACAGTCCGGAGTGATCACCAACACGCAGGGCGGCCACGAAGGCCGCTGGTAACAGCCGCTGACCGACGAGACAAACAAGCCGACCGCGATACGCCCGATGCGAGACATGCGCCCGAGCATGCCGACGCCCGCGCCGCCCATCAACTGCAGCGGATCGGAACCCAATCCCCGAGCGACTGAAATTTTGGGGGGTTGCTTACACATGGATCACTCGCAGGGACCCGCCAGCGACCGCGAGTGAAATTTTGGTGAAGTCCTTACCCTTTGTGCAGATACGGCTGAACGTCCTCCCAGGCAGCGATCTCCCTGCCTCGGGTCGCGTCGTCGGCCGTTGCCCTCGTCGGCGCGCCTCGCTACGATGCCGACGCTCGTGCTGCACCCCTCTCGATCGGCGACTCGGCGGCTGCTCGTCGCGGCGCTGGCTGCATGCACGTCGACGGCCAGCGCCGCGCCGCCCCTCCGGCGGGCCTTCGACGAGTGCGTGCGCGTGCGGGAGGCGGGCAAGCCCCGCGAGGCGCTCGCCTACTGCCGTGCCGCCTATGACGCGCTGCCGCTCGACCTCGGAGACGCAGCCTTACACGACCGTTCCCTCATCGTCTGGGAGACGTATTACACCTACCGCGACGCGCAGGCCGCTGCCCTCGATCCGGTGCTGCTGTGCGAGGAGGCCGCCTTCCTCCGCGGCTACCTCGACTTCCTGGACACGCACCTCAGCCCCGACACTCGGCCCGCCGATCGACGCGACGCGAGTCGGCTCGTCCAGGAGACCGAAGCAGCGCTGGGCACCTCGGGCTGCGAACCTGCCGACGATCTCCTCCCCGTGAGCACGACCGTCCAGCGACCGAGCCCCCCGCCTGCACCCGCCCCACCGCCGCCGACGCCTCCCGCACCCGATGCCCGCCCGCTCCGGCTCTCGGGCGGGGTCTTGCTCGGCGTCGGCGTCCTGTTCGCCTCGACGACCGCCGTGCCCCTCGCCTTCGGTGAGGCCCTCCAGCGCGAACATGATCGCATCCTACACGGAGGCTACCCCATGGGACATGTCTCCGAAGACATCATCTCCGCCGACCAGCGGCTCGCCGCGACCGGCGCGCGGCTCAACCAGATCGCCCTCGGCCTCGCCATCGTCGCTGGCGCAGCGTTGCTCAGCGGCATCGTCCTGCTCGCCCTCGACCGCCGTCACCGCGGCGCGCGGGTCGCCCTCCGCCCGCGCGCTCGCGTCGCCGGGATCCGCTTCGCCCTGGAGTTCTGAGCCTCATGCAGCCACGCTGGCACCCCCCACGACAGGTCCCCGATCCTGAGCTCGTCCCCTTCGAGATCCCGGACGACGGACTCGCGTACAACTACAGCGGCACGATCCTCGAAGGCCGCTACCAGCTCGACCGGCCGGTCGGCCCCGGCGGCACCTCGACCGTCTACAGCGGCAAAGATCTCCGCACCGGCGCCAGGATCGCCGTCAAGATCCTCAACGCCGACATGCACGAGCACCTCCTCGGCTTCTTCGGCCAGGAGGGCAGGGTGGCGGCGCGTCACACGTGCCCGCACCTCGTCCAGGCGATCGACTTCGGCAAGCACGAGGATTGCGCCTTCACGGTCTTCAAGTTCGTCGAGGGCATCTCCCTCTTCAACCTCGGCCGCGACAACCCGCTGCCATGGCGGCGCGTCGTACGGATCGCCATCCAGATCTTGACGGCCCTCGACGATCTTCACACCCGCGGCCTC
>CAZMML010000800.1:0-2634 GCA_964567335.1 uncultured Nannocystis sp.
AGCCGTCTGGCGCGCGTTTTTTTTTGCGCCGCGGACCAGGGCCCTCTCCGGCTCACCCGGCTCCGAACGCAGAAAGCACGAAGACCAGGCGCGGAGGCCGCGCCCGGTCCAGCGTCGAGGCGAGCGCCCGGCTACTCGCGGCTCATGAAGAGCTGGATGATGTACCAGAACATCAGCGCGACCGAGGCGAAGAGCTCGAGCGCGGCGCCGACGTACTGATCCTCGTGGAAGTGCCGGAGCACGTTCGAGGTGTCGTAGAGGACGAAGCCGGCGGCCAGCACGACCATGAAGACCGTGAAGAAGGTGCCGAGCCCGAAGCCGAAGAGCAGGCTCAAGACCACCAGCATCAGCGAACCGATCGCGCCGACGGGCAGGATCCCGCGCAGGAACGAGAAGTCTCGCTTGGTGTAGAGGACGAAGCCGGTCAGGCCCGCGAACACGGCGAGGGTGGTCATGCCGGCGTTGGCGATCACGTCGGGGCCGCCGAAGTGCTGCGCGACCGTCAGCAGCGGGACGAAGAGGATCGCCTGGCCGATCGTGTAGAGGCCGAGCCCGGCGTACTGCGCGCCCTTCGAGCGCCCGCCGTGGGCGAAGCCGCTGGCGAGCTTGCCGATCAGCATCCACGCGCCGATGACGAGCAGCCAGTTCCAGCGCCCGCCGAGCGCCCAGATCGTGAACGACTTGGCGAAGGGCGTGGACAGGAGCGCCGCCTCGACGGCGACGAACGCCGCGATCGCGCCGGCGAGGTGGAGGTAGGTCCGCTCGATGAACTTGGCGCGCCCCTCGAGCGCGGCGGCCTGAGAGCTGCGAGATTCGACGAAATAGGGCTGCTGCTGCTGGTTGAACACGAGGCCTCCTCGGCTGGGGCGCGCGCCCACAGCATCTGGGATCAGAGTCAGTAGCGCGAGGTTAGCCACGGATCCGGCCCGGAGCAAGCCCGCGCGCGCGGGCGCCCCGAGAGCGCTCGCGTCCGGCCGCCAGGTGCGCTACGACCCTGGCGTGCCACGGCCGCGCGACCCGATCGGGCCCCTGATGAACCTAAACGTCGGCCACCTGCCGCAGGTGACGCTCCAGCGACTGGCCAACCAGATCCGGTCGGCGAAGATCTCGGCCGAGGAGCTCGGCGAGGTGACCTCCGTCGACCCCGCGTCTGGCGCCGTGACGCGGATCTTTCGCCTCTGCCGCTCGTGCGCGGGGGCGTGTTGCACCAGCCTGCGGGTGCCGATCACCCGCGATGACGCACGCCGGCTGGCGCGGCACCTCGGCGGCGCCGCGCGGCTCCCCCTCCATCCGCCCGCAGGGACGGAGGACGAGCCGGACGATCTCGCGGGCTACCTGACCCTCGGCGACTCGCCGTGCCCCTTCTTCGCCGGCCGCTGCACGGTCCACGAGGCGCGGCCCGACGTGTGCCGTAGCTTCGGGCTGCACGGGTGCCTGGCCGCGGGGACCTTCGTGCCGGCGTCCCGCCTCGGGCGCCGCGCGCAGGCGTGAGGGCGATGGAGCTCGTCGCGGTCGAAGGCCTCTGCAAGCGCTTCCGCGTGCCCGAGCGGGAGTCGGGCCTGCGCGCGGCGCTGCGATCGCTCGTCCGCCGCCAGGTGCGAGAGGTCGAGGCGGTGCGCGGGCTCCGATTCTCGCTGGCGGCCGGCGAGCGGGTCGGGTTCCTCGGGCCGAACGGGGCGGGCAAGACGACGACGCTGAAGATGCTCGCGGGCCTGCTGGTCCCGAGCGCCGGGTCGATTTGCGTCGCCGGCTACACGCCGAGCGAGCGCCGCCCCGAGTTCCTCCGCAGCGTCAGCCTGGTGATGGGCCAGAAGCGCCAGCTCAGCTGGGATCTGCCGGCGCTCGACACCTTCGAGCTCTGCCGCGTGCTCTACGAGATCGACGCCGCGACCTACCGGCGGCGCCTCGACGAGCTGGTCGCGCTGCTGGCGATCGAGGCGGTCATCCGCCGGCCGGTCCGCCAGCTCAGCCTCGGCGAGCGGATGAAGTGCGAGCTGGTCACCGCGCTGCTGCACGCGCCCAGGGTGCTCTTCCTCGACGAGCCGACGATCGGCCTCGACGTCGCGATGCAGCTGACGATCCGCGACTTCATCCGCCGCTACAACGAGGAGCACGGGGCGACCGTGATCCTGACGAGCCACTACATGGAGGACGTGGCGGCGCTCTGTCCGCGGGTGCTGGTGATCGATGAGGGGACGCTGCGCTTCGACGGGTCGATCGAGGCGCTGCGGCGGGAGATCCGGCCGCTCCGACGGGTGTCGGTCCGGGCCGACGCGCTGCCGGAGGCGGACGCCCTCGCGGCGATCGGCCGGGTGGTCGAGCGCGAGGGCGGACGGACGGTCCTCGACGTCGCGCCCGAGCAGATCCCGGCGGCGGTCCAGGTCCTCCTCGCCCTGCCTGGCGCGCAGGAGCTGTCGGTCCAGGACGCGCCGCTCGAGGAGGTGATGCGCGCGTTCTTCGGCCGCGGAGGCCCGGGGTGAGCGCGCGCCAGCTCCTGCGGGTGATCGCGGCGCTGTGGAAGATCAGCTTCGCCGAGGCGGTGGCGTACCGCGCGTCGATGCTGGCGTGGATCCTGACGACGACCTTCCCGCTGGTGTCGCGGGCGCTGTGGACCGGACTCGCCGCGGACGGGCC
>CAZMML010000801.1:0-2633 GCA_964567335.1 uncultured Nannocystis sp.
TGGATCTGCAGGGACGCGGCGAGGACCGGACCGAGGCCGACGCGGTTGGCGAAGACCCGCAGGTTGTCCGCGCCGTAGGGGTCCAGCGAGCCGTGGATCGCGGCGACCAGGGCGACGAGGGCGGCGGCGCCGGCGGCGAGCGCGAGGGCGCCGCTGACGAGGACGCGCGCTGGCGGTCGGGGGCGCCAGGGGGCGAGGCCCTGGACGAGCGGCCAGAAGAGCGCGGCGGCGGCGGCGTTCTGCTTCATCGAACAGGCGCCGAAGGACAGGAGCGCGGCGGCGGCGAGACGTCGGCGCGAGGCGGCGACGCAGGCGAGGAGGGCGAGGAGGGCGGCGAGCAGGTCCTCGCGGAAGGAGACGACGGCGACGGCCTCGGCGTGGACGGCGAGGAGGCCGAAGAGCGCGGTCGCGCCGAGGGTCAGGTCGGCGGGGGCGCCGAGGACCCGCAGCCAGCGGGCGAGGGCGGCGCAGACGCCGAGGTGGAGGGCGATCGAGAGGGCGTGGTGGAGCCAGGCGGAGAGGCCGAAGAGCTGGTAGGTGACGACGTCGAAGAGGACGAGCCCGGGGCGGTGGACGTCGGGGATGTGGCGGGCGGCGCCCTCGGGGGTGAGGAGCAGCGGGAGGTCGGCGGGGACGCGGAGGAAGCCGTTGGTGACGATCGTCCAGCCGTCGTCGTAGACGAAGCCGAAGCCGAGGAGCGGGAGGTGGACGAGCGCGACGAGGGCGAGCACCGCCGCGAGCGCCGGGCGCAGGGGGAGCTTGTCCGCGAGACCAGGCGCGTCGGGGCTCGCCGACATCGGCGACCTACCTGGGGGGGCTGTCCTGACAGCGGCCAGGCGGGGCGGTGGCGCGCCGGCGTGCGGGGGCCAGCGGTCCGCAGCGGGCCCAGTCGACGCTGTAGGAGATCAGCGCCATCGAGGCGAAGGCGAAGGAGGTGAGGCCGAGGCCCCAGGCGGCGTTGGAGAGGCGGTCGCCGCGCTGCACGAGCCTGTCGTACTCGGGGATCGTGAGGCCGTCGGTGAAGTAGGAGTCGTCGAGCTGGCGGCGGGTGACGGTGGAGCCGATCGCGGTGCCGAGGGCGGCCGCGCCGGCGATCGCGGCGACGCTGACGCCGAGATAGAAGAGGATCGGCGTGACGGGCCGCTTCTTGGCCCCGGGGGCGGGGGCGGGGGCCGGCTCGGGCGCGGCGTAGAGGGTGCGGATCTCGTAGCTCGAGCGGGCGCCGAGGTTGCCGACCGCGAGCAGGCGCTGGTCGGTCACGGCAGAGGTGGGGACGCTGGCGCATGCGCTCGTGAGCGCGAGGGCGAGGGCGAGGGGCACGTGGGCTGGACGGGTGCTCATGTCGTGCCGGAGCTGGAAGTGCCTGCGTCGGGGACGCAGGTCTGGAAGTCGGGGTCGCAGAGGTAGCCAGCGGGGCAATCGTCGTCGCTGGTGCAGGAGGTCACGCAGACGTTGACGACCGGCGCGCAGACCTCGCCGTCGGCGCACGAGGCCGGGTCCGCGGGGTCGCACTGGACGAGGCAGGCGGAGAAGTCGCCGAGGGAGAGGCAGGTGGAGCCCTCGGCGCAGGGGGTGGCGCCTTGCTCGGCGCAGCCCGGGAGGCACATGACGCCGGGGCAGTAGTAGCCCGGAGGGCAGGCCGGCGCGCCCTCGGCGTCGCAGCGGAGGCCGCACACGCCGGAGCCCTCGAGCGAGGAGAAGTCGACGCTGCTGCCGCCGAAGGGGTTGCTGCTGCTGCCGCCGCCGCTGGGCAGGAAGGACTCGAGGCCGGTGAGGTCGATGTCCTCGCCGAAGATCTGGCAGGCCTGATCGCCGGGGCAGGTCGAGTCGGGGTCGGGCACGCGCTTGGTGTCGGTGCCGCAGAGGTGCGAGCAGACGCCGTTGAAGCAGAAGTTGTAGCCCTTGCCGCTCGGGCAGTCGTCCTGGAAGGACTCGAGGGCGCAGGGGTACTCGCAGAGGCCGGCGGAGCAGATCTGCCGCTGGGAGTAATAGCCGGAGGGGTTCGCCTTGGCCTTGGGGTCGTCGCAGCCACGCTCGAGGTCGCTGGCGGGCTTGATGCCCGTGGCCTCGGAGATCTTGACGGCGTCGCCGAGGCAGGTCAGCACCGCGCAGTCCTCGTCGACGTCGCAGGAGTAGCGGAACGAGGGCGGGACGTTCGGGCTTAGGAAACACCCGCCGACGCCGCCGAGGGCGAAGGCGAGGACGAGGCGGGCGAGGCGCGGCATCGACGAGGGCCTTATAGCAGAGCCAGGCGGGCTCGGTAGGTTTGGACCCGGCGCCGGGGCGGGGGGCGCCTTGCCGGCGAACGAGCAGGCTCACGTGCGCGCGGACGTGGGGGGCGGGCGGCGCCTTGCCGGCCGGGGCGGGGGCGTGTTATGCGGCGCCCCCAACCAACTCCACATGCCCTGGGAGGGCCCCGTGGCGTCGCCGCTCGCGCGGTGTTCGGGGTCCGAAGAAAGGGGCAGCGGCCCAACGCCAACGAGAAGACCATGACCCACAACACGACCGATGTTAGCGCGGGCGACCTGCATACGGCGCTCGAAATGTCCGACGGCCAGCGGATCATCACGGTGCGCCAACTCCTCGAGGCGGGCGTCCACTTCGGGCACCGCACGGAGCGGTGGAACCCGCGG
>CAZMML010000802.1:0-2632 GCA_964567335.1 uncultured Nannocystis sp.
GGCAGGTCCCGCGTGGCGAGGGACCCAGGTTCGCCGCCGCCGCCACGCCCACTCGCGGTTCTTCGGGCCCCGCGTGCTCGCGGATCGATATATAGCGGCGGCGGCACTAGACGCGCGACACGAGACCCCCCGATCGCCATGCGCATCCTGCCGCGATGGTCACCTCCGCCCGCCCTCGCGCTCTGGGCCTGCACATCCGCGCCCGCCGGCACCGATGCGTCCTCGGCCGGATCGAGCGCGTCAACCGGCTCACCCGGCGCGACCGCCGTCCTCACCGACGCGCCCACCACCCTCACCGACCCGACGACCGTCGCGTCCCCGACCACCTCGAGCGCCGCGAGCTCCGAGACCTCCGACACCGCCGCCGAGACCTCGACCTCCGACGCCACCACCGGCGCGCCCGGCCCGCGCGCCTCGCTCCGCTTCCACGGCGCCGGCGTCAGCGCCCCCGGCCAGGACCGCGTCAAGATCCGCGTCGACGACCCCGAGACCGACGCCCCCGGTCCCCCCGCCGACCTCGGCGCCAGCGACTTCACGATCGAGCTGTGGATCCGCGGCGCCCTCGCGGACAACCCCTCGGCGCCGGTGGCCTGCGGAGACAACGTCGCCTGGATCTACGGCAACATCCTCGTCGATCGGGACCGCCACAACCAAGATCGCAAGTGGGGCGTCTCGATCGCGGGCGGCGCGGTCGTGTGGGGCGTGAGCGGCGAGGGCACCGGCGACCCCACCCTGTGCAGCGGCGTGACGGTGCTCGACGGCGCCTGGCACCACCTCGCCGTCCAGCGGCGGCGCTCCGACGGCCGCCTCTGGATCTTCGTCGACGGCCAGCGCCGCGCTGATGGCCCCGGTCCTGGCGGCGACGTCTCCTACCCCGACGACGGAGTCCCCGGCGACTTCTGCGGCGGCCCCTGCGTCGACTCCGATCCCTTCCTCGTCCTCGCCGCCGAGAAGCACGACGCCGGCCCCGACTACCCGTCCTTCGCCGGCGACATCGAACGACGCGGCGCGGATCCCTTCGCAACGTCGAGCCGCCACCAGCGTCGAGCGCGTGGCGTCGTGAGGGCCTCGATGCGCACGGGCGTCGGCGCTAGAAGGAGCCGGCGACGCCGAGGTAGGTCGGGCTGATCTGGGCGCGGATCTTCTTGGGCGCCCGCGTGCGCTCGCGGGTGCGGAGGAGGAGCATCACGCCGACGGTGCCGAGGAGGGTGCCGGCGGCGAGGAAGGCGGCGCCGCCGAGATCGGTGTCGAAGACCTCGCTACAGCGGAAGATCGGCTCGAGGTCGCGGTCGTCGCAGGTCGAGCGGACCACCCGACCGTCGAGGGCGAGGAGAGCGGCGCCGGCGAGGAAGGTGGGGATCCCGACCGCGAGCGTGGCCCAGCCGGCCTTGCGGAGCTTGATCGTCTCGGGCGAGCGCTTCAGCTTGATCTGGACGTTCTCGCGGACGCCCGCGACGGCGATGATCGTCCGCTCCTCGGGGACGTAGCCCTCGGACATCACGCGGATGACGTGGTCGCCCTCGAGCAAGGTGCGCTCGACGGGGGCGACGCCGACGAGGGTGCCGTCGACGAGGACCAGGGCGCCGGCCGGCTGGGCGCTGAGCTCGAGCACCGGCGGCGGCTTGGCGAGCGCGTCGAGGCGGGCGAGCAGGCGAGCCGCCTGATCGGCGGTCAGCTCGCGCAGCTCGGCGAGGCCGCAGAGCTCGCACACCCGCTCGCTCTCGGCGGCGGTCTCACGGTTGCGGGTGTCGATCAGCTCGATGCGCAGGGTGTAGTCGCGGTCGGCGACGGTGACGGTGGTGCGGAGGACGAAGGTCGCGCCGAGCTCGCGGCCCAGGCGCTCGACGCAGGCGAGATCGGCGCAGGCGCCGCCGGCGACTCGCGCCACCTCGGCCGCGTCGATCAGCGTCAGGCGCCCGCGCTGCATGCCGCCGCGGAGGTCGCGCTCGAGCTGGGCGACCAACACGGGGTCTTCGGCGCCCTTCAGCGTCGGGGTCGTGATCGCCAGCTTCAGCGCTGGGTCCGCGGGCGCTGCCGGCTCGCTCGCATCGGCCGCGGCCGGGGTCGGCTCGGGGGCGGCCGCGACCGGGGTCGGGGCCGCGAGGGCGGCCGCGGCCAGGAGCGCGGCGAGGCGCGAGGGCGGCGCCCGGAGGGCGGCGTGTCGCGGTGGGCATGTCCTGAAGTGCATGGTCTAGCCTCCGAGCTTCTCCTTGACCTTGTCGATCCGGGCGGCGGCCCGCGGGTGGCCCATCTCCGCGGCCTTCTCGTACTGCGAGCGGGCGTCCGGGTAGCGCAGGACCTTGAAGTAGGCGTCGCCGAGGCGGATCCGGAAGTCGGACTTCTTCGCCTCGGCCTTGACGGCGCGCTCGGCGAAGACGACCGCCTGCTCGAAGTGGCCGCGGTCGAACTCGACGTCGCTCAGGCCCATCAGCGCGGCGCCGTTGCGGCTGAAGGCGGCGAGCGCCTGGTTGAAGAGGCGCTCGGCCGCGTCGAGGTCGCCGCGGGGCCCCGCCCCCCCCCCCCCCCGGGCGGGCGGGTTGGGCCTTGGGTGTGGTCCGCCACTTCACCGGAAAATACGGTGGGGTCGGCCTGTATCGGCGCGCGGGCTTCGAGGTCGCGCCGGCTTAATGTC
>CAZMML010000803.1:0-2630 GCA_964567335.1 uncultured Nannocystis sp.
CCGAGCTCCTCGTAGGCCCAGAGGCCGCCGAGGATCAGGCCGAAGGTCAGGAACATCCACGAGAAGAGGGTCCAGCGGCGGACGCTGCGCTGCCACGCGGCGTCGACCTGGCCGGTGATCAGCGCGGCCATGCCGAACGCGTAGGGCACGGCGAGCGAGACGTAGCCGAGGTAGAGGCTCGGCGGGTGGACGATCATGTAGAGGTTCTGGAGCAGCGGGTTAAGGCCGCGGCCCTGCACCGGCACCTCGAGGAGGTAGAGCGCGAAGGGATCCTTGATGAAGAGCAGGAGCCCGGCGAAGAACGCGGTGATCGCCGAGAGGACCGCGGTCGCGTGGGGGATGAGCTCGCTGTGGCGCTCGCGGTTGGCGCGGATCGCCAGCGCGGCGAAGAGTGTGTGCAGCAGGACCCAGAAGAGCATGCTGCCGTCGAGGCCGCCCCAGAACGAGGTGATCTTGAAGAAGATCGGCATCGCCGCCTCGCTGGTCTTCTGCACGTACTGGATCGTGAAGTCACCGGCGATGAAGGCGTACGTGATCAGACACGACGCGAAGGCGGAGAGGGCGAAGGTCGAGTAGATGCCCTGGACACCGGCCTCGATGAGCCGCTCCGAGCGGCGCGCCGCGCCGAGCGCCGCGAACGCGACCGTCGCGAGGCTGAGGATGAAGAGGAGCAGGATCGTGGCTGTACCGAGGGTGGCTATGGACATGGGTGCTCGCGGTCAGCTCAGCGGGGGTTCTTCTTGTCTGGGTCGGCCGAGGGCTGCTCCTCGTACTTCGAGGGGCACTTGGCCGCCATCTCGTCGGACTCGAAGCGGCCGTCCTTGAGCTCGCCGGTGAGGACCACTTCACCCCCTTCCTGGAAGGTGTCCGGGACCATGTTGGTGAAGTGCACCGGGAGGCGGCGGCCCTCCTTCTCGATCTCGAAGGTGTAGTCGCCCGCGGCGCCGATCTTCTGGCGGACGGTGCCGTGGACGACGAGGCCGTGGACCTTGATCATGCGCCCGCTGTACGCGGCCTGGTCGTCGACGACCTTGTCGACGTAGACGTACTCGAGCACGCCCTCGCTGCCGCCGGAGCTGACGAAGTAGAGCGCGGCGCCGCCGATGACGAGGCCGATGATGATCTGAGAAGAGACGGGGAGCGCCATGATGAGGTTAGCCTCCGATGCTGATCATCGCCTTGTTCGGGCCGCCGCGGCCGTTGGGGTTGAACTCGTGACCGGACTTCTTGTGGCCGAGGATCGCGCGGACGCGCGCCGCGAGCGCGCCTGGATCCTCCGAGCGCAAGGCCGAGCGTAGATCGCCGGTCTCGTCCCGCGCGAGACAATTGTGGAGCTGGCCGGTGGCGGAGATCCGGAGGCGGTTGCATGCGGCGCAGAAGTTCTCGGTCATCGGCGCGATGAGGCCGAGCGTTCGTCCGCCGTGGGGTCCCCCGGCGACGCGCCAATATGTCGCAGGGCCGAGGCCTCGCACGTCATCCCCCGGATCGGGCTCAAGGACGGAGCCCGCGGCGTGCGCGACCTGAGCTCGGATCTCGGCCGCCGGCAGGAGCTCTCCTGGGACGTAGAGCCGACCCCCGGCCATCGGCATCAACTCGATGAAGCGCGGGACGCAGCCGCGGCTCCAGGCCCACAGCGCGAGCTCGCCGAGCTCGTCGTCGTTGAAGCCGCGCACGGCGACGGTGTTCAGCTTGACCGGACCGAAGCCGGCCGCCTGGGCGGCGTCCAGGCCGGCGAGCACGTCGGCGAGCACGCCGCGTCGGGTGATCGTGGCGAAGCGCGTCGGGTCGAGGCTGTCGAGGCTCACGGTGAGGCCGGCGAGGCCGGCCTCCCGGAGCGGCCGAGCGAGCTCCGCGAGGCGAGCGCCGTTGGTCGTGAGGAGCACGGCGAGTCGACCGCCGCTCGCAAGGGGGATCTGGGCCAGGCTCGCCACGAGCTCGACGATCCCGCGGCGGATCGTTGGCTCCCCGCCGGTCAGGCGCACGCGCTCGACGCCCCACCCCGCGAAGGCCTGCGCGACGGCCACGACCTCCTCGAGCGAGAGCAGCTCCTCTCGCCGCACCCGCTCGATCCCCTCCTCGGGCATGCAGTAGGTGCAGCGGTAGTTGCACCGGTCGGTGAGCGAGATCCGGAGGTACCGGACGCGTCGCTCCTGCGGGTCCACCAGCGGGCTCGCCGGCACACCGTCGAGACGGCGGGGCGGGCTGCGGAGTTGGACCAGCGTCATCGCGCACGGATCGTAGCAAACACCGACCAGGCGCACGAATCGCCCGCCGCGACGACCCCCGCGGGACAGTCCAGGGCCGTGGTCTTGCGGACAGGCAAGAAAGCGAACGCGGCCGCCGGCGAGAGCCGTGCGGCCGCTGGGTCGCTTCGCCAATCCTAGTGCTTGGACTCGGCCTTGTGCTCGGCCTTGTGCTCGGCCTTGTGCTCGGCCTTGTGCTCGCCGCCGCCGTGGCCGTCGCCGTCGCCGTGGCCGCCGCCGTGAGCCTCGATGTCCTTGAGGACGCGCTCGCGGCGATCGGGCACGTTGTCGACCCCGACCTTGCTGAAGGGCGTGCCGGCGTACTCGAGCTCGCGGGTGCGGACGAAGGTCTCCTGCTCGTCGTTGAGCGCGGCGCGGCTCTGGAGA
>CAZMML010000804.1:0-2630 GCA_964567335.1 uncultured Nannocystis sp.
CGTCGAGGCGGCCAAGCGCGATGAGCACGGCGATCCTCTCCGGTAGCAAGGAGTAGCGCTCGCTGGCCATGCCGCGCTCCGCGAGGGCGCGCTGCTGGGTGTCGAGGAGCTCGAGCGCGGCCTGGGCGTCGCCCGCGTCGCGGAGCGCGGACGCATACTCGGTGCTGATGCACGTGAAGCAGGGCCAGGTTGGGTCGATGCGGGAGAGGGTCTCCCGCGAGACCGCCATGCGCTCAGGGGCGTAGCCTGGGCCGTCGACCTGGGCGTAACAGACCGTCAGATCCTGGACGGTGCACACCGCCTGCGGGCAGCCACGCGCCGCCTCGCTGTGGGAGAAGTCGACCAGCGCGACAGCTTCTCCGAGGGCCATGTCTCCCTGGCAGCGGTGAAGGATCCGGCTTTGTAGGTGCCAGTGTCGGACGAACACCTCGACCCATGGCAGCTCTGCCGCTCGAGCGAGCGCGAGCGCCTCGGGCGCGAGCGTGTCGACGCGGTCGTGGTGGTCATCCACGGTCTCGGACGGGAGGCGGCGGATGAGGTCGGCGAGCCGATCTTGACCGTTGCGGCGCAGCTCGGCGGTGATGTCGTGGACCCATTCCCAGATGTCCATAAAGTCGGCTCCGATCTAGACGGGGTGGAGGCGCGGCGGGCGCGGCGGAGCGTCGAGGAGCTCGCACACGGCCCGACCGAACTCGCCGAGGGCCGTCTGGAGGTCCGCGGCGTGCTCTGAACCCGCGCCGGTGACGAAGGCAACCAGGGCCCGCAAGAGCTGGACGCCGGGGTGATCGACGCCGAGCTCGCTGCGCCTGGCGAGCAGGCGCGTGATCGGAGGGCTGTCGAGGTTGACGTAGAGGTCGGCGTCGGCGGCGCCGTCGATCTTGGCGGTGAAGAGGCGCATGAGGCTCAGCGCGCCCTGCGAGATCCGCTTGTCGGCCTCGTCGGACTCGACCCGTCGTTTCAGCTCGGCTTCGCGGTCGGGGACGAGGACGAGCGGCAGCTCCGCCGGCGCGAAGCGGGTAGCGACCAGCCGCTGGCCTGGCTTTGTGAGCATGTCCTTGAGGAAGGCGAGGTCTCCAGCCGGGAGCTCGGCGGGCGGGAAGACCCGCTTGTTACCCGCGGCCGTCCCCAACTCGATCACGACCCCGCCTCGTCGTTCTGTGTGGCGCCGGGCGAAGGGCAGGGCACCGTAGCGGGTGCCGACGATCACCGGCACCCGCAGGGCGCGGAAGAGCACCTCTTCGAAGCCGCCGTGCGAGGAGAGTCCGACGTAGACCTTGCCTTGGCCGCGCCTGGTGATGACGTCGACGTTGAGGTCGCCCTCCGAGGTCGGCACCGTGAGCTCGTCGGCGAGGAGGGAGAAGAGGCGGTCGTCGCAGATCGCGGCTCCGAGGAGAGCCTCGTTGTGGCGGGCCAGGACCCTGCGCCAGGCCTCGGGCTCGCGCTCGGCGAGGCCGGCGAGGCCGGCGACGAGGGCGGCGGCGAGGGCCTTGGCGGTGGCGGCGTAGGTCGCGTCGCGCTGCAGGTCCTCGCGGGAGGCGGTGGGGGTGAGCCTGGCTGACTCGACCGCGCCAGACACGAAGCCTGCCCATGAAGGGAGCAGATCGCGGGCGTCGTCGTCGAGGAGCATGCCGCGGACGTAGACGTGGAGGTTGCGGTTGTCCGAGGTCCCGTAGGTGGCGGAGTCGTGGATCCACAGGAGCCCGCGGATGTCCGTGCCCTCCGTGGGGCGGACTTCGAAGGCGCAGATCGGGTCGAAGCGGCGCTCGAGGCGGCGCGCGAAGGCGAGTCGGGCCTGACGGGCTCGTACCGGGTGCAGATCGGGGGTGCGCCAGGGCGGAGGCTCGGCGTTGACGGCGACCGGGTCCGCGCCGACGAAGACCGGGAGGGGGAGGAGGGCGCAGTAGTGGTCGAGGCGGCGGCGGAGGTTCTCCGGATCTGCGAGCTCGTGGAACCGCTCCTTCAGGTGGAGCGTGACGGTGGTGCCGATCGGACGCGTCGCCACGGCCTCGACGCTGAAGCGCTCGCCGGTTCGGCTCTGGTAGAGGAGGGTGAGCCCGGGCGACTGGTACGAGGTCGTGGTCACCGCGACTCGATCTGCGATCACGAAGGCAGAGAGGAAGCCGAGGCCGAAGAGGCCGATCAGGTCGTCGCTGCCGTGCTGCTCGCGGAGCTTGCGGGTGTAGCCCGCGCCGACCGTGGCGAGGTAGCGGACGATCTCGTCGCGGGTCAGGCCGGCGCCCGAGTCAGCTACTTCTAGCGTGCCGGTCGCAGGGTCGCCGACGACCCGGATCGCGGCCTCGAAGGCGGCAGGGTCCTCGAGGCGCCGGCGGACGCAGGAGTCGTGCGCGTTCTGGACCAGCTCGCGGAGAGCGACGAAGGGCGTTGAGTAGAGGTGCTCGCCGAGGACGGTCATCAGACCGAAGAGATCGACCTGCGTGGGGAGGAGCTCAGGGGTGGTCATGGTCCGATCAGCTTCTTGACCTTGTCGATCCGGCCCTGGGCGCTGGTGTCGCCGAGGTCGCGGGCCTTCTCGTAGTGCTTGAGCGCGTCGCGGTAGCGGAGGACGACGAAGTAGGCGTCGCCGAGCTTGAGGTGGTAGGTCTTCGACTGCGGCGCCGCCTCGACGGCGA
>CAZMML010000805.1:0-2627 GCA_964567335.1 uncultured Nannocystis sp.
TCCGCCACCGCAACCTCCAGACCGCGAGCCGGTACATCGACCGTCGCGGCGCCACGACCCGCGCGCTCCAAGCTCTGGAGAGCTGATGGAGGCGCGTCTCCATTCATGGGTTGTGTGGAGCAGTGAGGGCGCGACCGCTCGCGCGCCGCCCTCGACGACGCGGCGCGGCGCGGCGTACGATGGCGTGGATGGCGGTCAACCCTCGACTCGACGCCGTCCGCGGCGCCCTGGTCTACCTCGGCGAGGCCGACCAGCTCGCCCGCGGCGTCGCCGGCAGCGCGAGCTCCTGGGCGCTCTCGGAGCAGTTTGTGCCCTACGACACCAACTTCTTCGGCGGTCGTGGCTCGCGCGACCCGCCGAGCGCCAAGGCCGTGCCCCTCATCGTCCCCGCGTGGGGGTGGGCGCTGGTCGCGGCGATCGCCCTCGGCGTCCCTTCCGGCTTCCTCTTGCCCGATCTGTGGCTCATCGGCGCGGCCCTCGGCGCGCTGCTCGGCCTCTACGGCCGCTACGCGCTCACGCTCTCGCTCGCGGAGCAGCTCCGTCGACCGAGCGAGGAGAGCGTCGAGGCGATCCACCGCGCGCTCGGCGAGGCCGCGCGCTTCATGCACGAGGCCGGCGTCCAGTGGCAGGGCGGCGACCCCTCGGTCGCGGACTCGCCGTGGAAGATGCGCGCCCAGATCCAGGCGACCCTCAAGGTCCTGCACGACGCCGAGGTCCAGGCCCTCGCGAGCGGCTGAAGGCGCTCGCTCGGCCCCGGCGCTATGCTCACCGGCGTGGCGAGCTTCGGCAACACGTACCACCGGATCACCGCTCGTTCGTCGCCGAGCCACGCGTGGATCGAGCTGCACCGCCTCGTCGAGGCGTTCTGCCGCACCGCGGGGCGGCCCTTCACCGCGGTCTTCGCTGAGCTCGAGGCGCGCTTCGACTTCTCCCGCACCCAGCGCGCGCGCGGGCCTGACGTCGCCACGATGCGCGCCGCCGCCGAGTCGCTGCGCGCCGAGCGCGACGCGCTGCTCGCCGCGCGCCGCGTCTGGATCGCGGAGCAGCGGCGCCGCAAGGTCTTCGCGCGGGACAGCGCGCCGCCCGGCCTGCGCGAGGCCGAGGCGCGCTCGCGGGCGTACGCCGCCCGGATCCCGCGCGTCGGCTGCTGGGGCTGGCGCCTCCGACGCGCTCGCCTCGGCTCCGGCGCGCCGTGACGCCCCCGGTTCAGGCGGTCCTCGGCTCGCCGGTCCGCGCGGGCGCCTCGCGGTCGAGCGGCACGATCTTGAGCGCCATCCGCTTGTACGCCCGCAGCACGGCGACCTGCCCGTCCGCGCGGAGCTTCTCGAGGAGGAACTGCACGTGCCCCTCGCCGCGGAAGCCGAGGTCGCTGACGAGCTTCTTCCAGATCTCGTCCTTCGTCTCGTCGTCGCGGAGGTCCGCGAGCGCCAGCGCGTCCGTCACGCCGCGCACCTGGACCTGCTCGCGGAGGACCTTGGCCTTCGTCTCGCCGAAGTACTCGATCAGCAGCGCCTGGTCCTGCCAGTCGCAGATCCGCTGGAAGTTGAGCGACGAGTTGAAGAAGAGCCGCGGCGCCGGCACGAAGGCCAGCGCGTGGACCGTGGTGATGTTCTCCTCCTGCAGGCGGCTCAGATCGTCGGAGCTCAGGCCCTCGATCAGCCGCAGGTCGAGCGCCGGCGTGGCGGGCTGCGCCTCGGCGCCGAGCACGTGGGCCGCCCGCTGCGACGCGACCAGGAAGGCGCGGTCGCCGAGGATCCCGATCCCGACCCCGATCGCCACCGCCGAGCTCATCTCGACCTGACCGTCGGCGGCCGGGGTCAGGCAGCCGAAGAGCACCCCGCACAGGAGGCAGAGCACGAAGCTGCGCGCCTCGTAGGCGAAGGTCCGGTTGGTCGCGTCGTTGCTGGCGATCCGCACGAGCAGGCGCCCGATCGCCAGCAGCAGCGAGGTCACCGCCGCCGCGAGCACGCTGGCGACGGCCGAGCGGGTGGCCCCGCCGCTGTGGTCGATGCTCCCGAACACCCCGCTGAGCGAGAGGACGCAGCCGGACACCGCCGCCGACGCGAGCAGCCCGAACACCGCGCACTGCTGCTGGAGGTTCGACACGTAGCGCGTCTGGGTCCGCGCGCGCTCGTACTCCCACAGCGCGTGGGCCTGCCGGACCGCCGGATCCTGGGTCCCCGCCTCGTGGCCGTCGAGGCCGACGTCGACGAGATCGAAGCGTCGCTGCGAGAAGCGGAAGAGGACGATCCGCGCGAGCAGCAGCAGGAGCAGGTTCGGCAGCGCGATCGAGAGCGTGAGCAGCAGCGTCGGCGCCAGCGGCTGACGCTGCCACAGCGCGAGGAACGACCCCGCGAGCAGGCCGGCCCACATGACGAAGAGCAGCGCCCGCGTCAGGTACTCGCTCAAGCGGCTCTGCCGCTCCGACGCGCGGCTCTCCTCGTCGCTCGGCGAACGTTCCGGCATGGGCAGGATCCTGGCGCGAGTCTTCCACAATCTCGGGTTCGGCTCCCCACGCGGCGTTTGCGGACGGCCCCCGGGCCCGGGCGCGCCCCCGCTCTGGCGGCGCGCCCCCGCTCCGCTCAGCGCCGAGGATCACAGGTACGCCGGGTCCTGCGCGGGCGTCC
>CAZMML010000806.1:0-2624 GCA_964567335.1 uncultured Nannocystis sp.
GCGCCAGCTCGAGCTCGAGCAGGATCTTCCCGTTGACGACCACGACCGGCCCGTCGCGGCCGTCGTCGAGGAGGGGCCGGGCCCGGCGCAGGCCGCCGCCGGTCCCGAGGATCTGGCCCTCCTCCCGCGAGTACGCGATCGCCAGCCCGAGCGCGCCCCCGTCGCCGAGCTCGGCCTCGATCTGGTCGCCGAGGTGGTGCGTGTTGATCACCACCTCGCGGATCCCTTGCGAGCGCAGCCACAAGGCGACCCACCGGACCAGCGGCGCGCCGCAGACCGGCAGCATCGGCTTCGGCCGCATCGCGCTGAGCCCCCCGAGTCGGGTCCCGAGCCCGGCGGCGAGGATCATCGCCCGCGGCGCCTTCATCGGCGCGGAGCCTACCACAGGGCCGGGTCAGGTCTGCCAGAAGAGCTTGTCGAGCACCGCCGCGGTCAGCACCAGGCCCAGGCCCATCGTCACCACCAGGCCGACCGCCCGCAGCAGCACGGCGCGCTGCGCCCGCCGCACCTCCGCGACCATCTCCGGGCCCTGCCCGTGCGACTCGCGGGCGAGCCGCTCGGCGGCCCGGCGGTGGCTGATGACGATCAGCAGGGTCGTGACGACGAGGAAGAGCCCGCCGCCGCCGAGGAGGAGGAGCCGGATCCGTCCGGCCCAGAGCCGCCGCCCGGCCGTGACCGCCTCCTCTTCGCGGCTCCGGGTGGTCAGCACCATGGGCGGACCGAGCACCTCGACCGGGAGGGTCCCCACCAGCCAGGCCCGCGCCACCGCCTCCGCGTCGGCGTCGAGGGTCGCCGCCGCGAGCGCCGTGAAGTACTTCTCCTCGAGCGCCTTGTCGAATTCCTTCTCGACGCGCGGCATGTCGAGGCGCTCGCGCTGCAGCGCGAGCAGGTCCGCGAGCGGCGGAGGGCCACCTGTCCCAAGGACCAAGCGCGCGAGCCCGGCCGACTCCCCCGGCGCGTTGGCGAAGTGGTACGCCTCGACCTGCAGCAAGCCGGTCCCGAGGCCCGCCGTCGCCCAGGGGCGCGGCGGCTCCGCGCCGACCACCGGCGGGTCGAGCGTGTCGATCCAGGCCCCGTCCGGCGCGTGGATGTCGACGAACACGGGGCGCTTCGGCCGCAGCGCCCGCGCCTTGATCGCCACGGGGTCCCCGGCCGCGAGGGTCTGCGGGGTGGCCTCGATCGCCACCGCGCCGGCGAAGCTGACGAAGCGGAACTTGCGTACGCCCAGCGGCGCCGGCTCCGCGGGCGCGGCGCCAGGCGTCGCCTCATCACCCTTCGCCGCCGGGGCGGCCGGCTGCTTGTCCTTCTTGGCGGCGTCGGCCGGCTTCGCATCCTTCGCTGCGTCGGCCGGCTTCTTCGCGTCCTTCGCGGCGTCCTTCGCGGCGTGGGGCCGCGTCGCGGCGGCCGACTTCGCGTCCTTCTTGGCGGCGTCGGCCGGCCTCGGGTCCTTCGCGGCCGGCTCCTTCGGAGCGCCGTCCTTCGCGGCCTCGGGCGCCTCGGGCGCGAAGGCGCGGACCTCGAAGCGAGCCACGTCGCTCGCCAGCAGGCCGCCGATCTTCACCAGCCCGGCCGCGTCCGGCGCGGCCCGGGCGACGAGCGCAGGCGCGCCGCTGGACGACCTGTGGGGGCCGAACTCGCCGTCGAGGAGGCGGATCTCGACCGGTCCGCGGTGCGGCCGGCCCTCGAGGTCCGTCACGCGGGCGACCAGCGAGTTCTCGAAGCCGGCGACGAAGCGCCCGAGCGGGCGGAGCGCGATCCGGAGCCTCTCCGGCTGCGGGTCGGTGTCGTCCGCCCAGTTCTTCGTCGACGCGGAGACGGTGTGGACCCCGCGCCGCGGCGGCCGCTTCGCCACCAGCTCGACCTCCACCAGCTCGTCGAAGCGCTCGTGGGCGGCGATCGTCAACGCGAGCGTCGCCGGTCCGGGCGGCCAGGGCGGAGCCTCGAGGCGACCCTGCGCCGCGCCGACCCCGGACGCGTCGCGCAGGGTGCCGAGCGGCGCGCGCTGCTCGCCGCGGCGCAGCTCGAGCGTCACCTCCGCGCCGGGCACAGCCTGCTGGCCGGCGTCGAGGACCTGCACGCGGGCGGCGAGGCGCTCGCCCGCGACCCACTGCGGCTCGACCTGAACCACCGCGGAGTGGGTCACGTGCCAGCCCGCGACCCCGAAGGAGGCGAAGATCGCGGCCCCGATCCCGAGCGGCGCGCCGATCACCGGCAGCCAGTAGACCAGGCGACCTGAGAGGGCTTCAGAGGGCTCCGGAGGGCTGGTCACAGGCGGACCTCATCATAGCAGAGGCCGCGCGCTTCCGGTATCCTCCGCCCCCCATGAAGATCAGCGTCATTGGTACAGGTTACGTGGGCCTCGTCGCCGCCGCCGTGTTCGCCGACTACGGCAATGATGTGCTCTGCGCGGATATCGACGCCGCCAAGATCGAGTCGATCAAGGCCGGCAAGATCCCGATCTTCGAGCCAGGGCTCGAGCCGCTGGTCGAGCACAACATGCAGGCCGGGCGCCTGCGCTTCACCACCAGCAACGCCGAGGCCGCCGTCCACGGCGACGTCATCTTCCTCGCGGTCGGCACCCCCACCGGCTCTGACGGCGCCGCCGACCTCACTTACCTCTACCA
>CAZMML010000807.1:0-2619 GCA_964567335.1 uncultured Nannocystis sp.
AGGTGGGTGGCCGAGGAGTTGTAGACACACACCTTCCCGCCCGTGCCCACGCCGACCACGAGGTCGGACGCGGACGCGGCGCCGCGCGGCGCGTGGACGCGGGTGTTGGCGCCGTCGATCTTCTCGAGGCACGCGACGCTGCGGACGCTGTGGACCGCGTCGGCCTCGCCGCGGTAGTGCGGGATCTTGGGGAAATGAGCGAGGGTCATGGGAGCTCCTGCGCCGCGCGCCGGCGGTGGGCGGCGCCGCGGCGAGACGAAGTTCGGGTTCACGGCGCGCCGCAGGGCGCGCCCGGGCAGGGCGAGCACACGACGCCGCGCGGCGATCGACCCGGAGGCGAGTGTCCCCCCGAGGATCGCAGGCGCGGCGCCGAAGTCAGCCCATCCGCGTAGGTCGGGCGGCGCCGGGCGCCGCCGCACGCGGGTCGGCGCCGGCCGCCGGGCCCGGGGAGCACCCGTCAGGACGCGAGCTCAGGGCCGAGCGCGGTGGTCGGTTCGGAGGCGTCAGCCCGTGCGCTGGTGCTGCTCGGGCAGGAGGCTGTCCGGGTGGGCCCATACGACGACGTTGTCCAGGCGCTCGCGCGCGAAGAACTCCACGACCTCGCGATCGCTGTGCCGCAGGCTGAAGTGGATCAGCACGAAGGTGATCTCGGGGTGCGCGGCGACGACGGGCCGGAGCTGCTTCCACACCGTGTGGCCGACCCGGTTCGCCCGCTCCTCCTCGGCGTCGTCGAGGTAGGTGCACTCGGTGATCACGACGGGGTAGCCCAGGAGCCAGGGGCTCCGCTCGAACACGCTGGCGTGGGTGTCGCCGAGGAAGGCGAAGAGCGGGCGGAGCTGGTCCTCGTGGACCGCGAGGCCCTGCCTCTTGCGCTGCGCGACGAGGCGCCCGAAGCCGGCGGCGTCGCCGGCGGCGAGCATCTCGGCCTGCAGGCGCGCGAGCTCGGGCACGAGCCGCTGCTGCCGCTCGGAGACGCAGTAGCCGACGCAGGGGACCTTGTGCGCGCACTCGACGACGCGGACCTGGTGGGCGCCGCGCTTGTCGAGGGCGAAGGTGTCGCCGCCCGCGACCGGGTGCATGCGCAGCTCGCCGGCGAGGGAGGGGTCGAAGGCCGCGACGTGGTTGAGCTCGCGCCGCGCCCGGACGTAGCGCTCGACGTAGGGCGCGGCGTCGACGGGGAGGTAGAGGTCGACGCCGGTCGACTTGCCGACCATGAACTCGAGGTCGGCGACGTGATCGTTGTGGGTGTGGGTCAGGAGGATCGTGTCGGGTTGCCGGCCCTCGCAGAGCCCGGCGTCGATGCAGCAGCGCAGCTCCGGGAGGTGGAAGAAGGTCTTGTCGTTGGCCCGCGAGTAGCCGGTCAGGGTGAAGCGAGTGCCGGGGATCTCCCAGGTCTTCCACTGGCGGAAGGGGTGAGACTGGTCGAGCAGTCGGGGCACGCGCACGAGCCCCTCGTATGGGTGCGTCACGGAGCACCTCCTTGTTCGCGGGGCGGAGTACCACCCGCCCCGGACAGATCCGGTCCGGGGTCGGGGCCTCGTTCGCGGGCGCGGCAGCGCGCGGCCACGGCCTCCGCTCGCTCGGCGACGAGCCGCGCGAGCGCCTCGGGCGCGACGACCTCGCAGTCGGGCCCGAGGCCGAGGAGCCGC
The DNA here is from genome assembly GCA_964567335.1 of uncultured Nannocystis sp. Taxonomy (GTDB): domain Bacteria; phylum Myxococcota_A; class Polyangia; order Nannocystales; family Nannocystaceae; genus Nannocystis. Next base: position 1,650 of record CAZMML010000807.1, read on the forward strand.
GCGGCGATCGCCGCGGGCGCGCCGGCGCGGAAGCGGATCTCGACGCCGTCGTCGAGCTCCCGGATCTGCTGGGTGGGATGGAAGAACTGGCCGCGGGCCCAGGCGGCGGTCGGCATGCGGACGCGGACGCACACGTCGAGGATGGGGGCGCCGCGGCGGCCGTCGAAGCTGGCGGCGAGGAACTCCTCGAGGTCGAAGGCGCGGTCGGCCGGATCGAAGGTGTCGCCCGTGACCTCGAGCGCCTCGATGCAGTCGACGTGAAAGGCGAGGAAGGCGCGGCGCTCGAGGCAATAGGCGATCAGGGCGAGGCCCTGCGGGCTCAGGCGCACCAGGTAGGGCTCGACGACCCGCTCGCTGCGGGCCATGCGTTCGGCGGTGAAGTAGCGCAGCCAGACGCGCCGGCGCTCGATCGCGGCGCCGAGCAGGCGCTCCTGCAGGGCGGCGCGCAGGGGCGGCCGATCGAAGCCGCTCTGGAAGACGTCGGGCAGCCGACGGCGCTCGCGGTCGGTCCGGTCGCGCTGCAGGAGCTCGAGCTTCGCCAGCGCCGAGGCCACGGCGGCGGCGTAGGGGGTGCCGGCGAGGGCGCCGAGGAGGGTCCCCTTGCTCAGGAGCAGCGCGGCGACCTCGTCGGGCTCCAGGCGCACCCGCGGCGCAGCGCCGTGCGCGAGCTCGTAGAGGACGTCGATGCCGTCCCGCTCCTCGGCGATCGGGAAGAGCGAGAGGGCCTCGATGTCGCGGGCGATCGTCTTGAGAGAGACGCCGAGCCGCTCGGCCAGCTCGCGCCGGCTCTTGCGTCCGCCGGAGAGCAGATCCAGGATCGACCACTGGCGGTGTAGCTGATCCCCCCGCGCCACAGGCGGATGATCGGCGAGCGGGCAGGGCGGCGCAACACCAGCGCCGCGGCGGCGCAGCCGAGGGACTATCATGCCGGAGATGCGACGACGCGCCGCGCGGATCCTCCTCGGGCTCC
>CAZMML010000808.1:0-2615 GCA_964567335.1 uncultured Nannocystis sp.
CCCTAACAACACGCGCTTCCTCCTCGACGTCCGGCGCCACCCCGTCTGCGCCGCCGGCGGCGCGACCACCCGCTTCCTCGACGAGCACCTCCCCGCGCCCGTCCGCCCCGAGCCCGACGAGCGCGCGTGGGCGATCGCCGCCGTCCTCTGGTGCCTGCAAGGACATGGACATGAGGACATGTCCTCCTGGCGCAGCGCCAGCGGCTTCGCCGCCCCCTTGACCCTCCAGTCCGGCGAGCTCCGGCGCGAGCTCCGGGTCGAGCTCGGCCCCGGCGGCGCGCTCGTCCGCGCCCTCGCCCGCGAGGCGCGGGTCCAGGTGCTCGCGCGCGAGGGCCCGCGCGTGCGCGTCGCCGTCGACGAGGTCCAGGAGACCGTCCACGCCGCCTTCTTCGAGGACCGACTCTACCTCGACGTCGCCGGCGCGCAGCGCACCTACGTCGAGGCGCCGCCCCCCGGCGCCGCGGCCCAGGAGGGCGGCGGCGACGGCAAGGTGCTCGCGCCGACCAGCGGCCGGGTCGTCGCCGTCCACGCCGCGGTCGGCGACCGCGTGCGCCGCGGCCAGCTCCTCATCACCCTCGAGGCGATGAAGATCGAGAACGGCCTCAGCGCGGCGATCGCCGGCGTCGTCGCCGAGCTCAAGGTGAGGCCCGGCGACCAGGTCTCCCAGGGCCGCGTGCTCGCGGTCGTGACACCCGAACCCGCGTAAGGGTCCCCACAAGCGTCTCGCGCTCTCGCTCTCACACCGGAAGGCGCACCCCACCATGACCTCCGACAAAGCGATCGTCACCTGCGCCCTCACCGGCGTCCTCACCAACCCCAAGCAGCACCCGGTGCCGGTCACCCCGGAGGAGCTCGCGCGCGCCGCCCGGCAGGCGCGCGACGCCGGCGCAGCGGTCGTGCACGTCCACTTCCGCCGCCAGGAGCCCGGCCTCGGCCACCTCCCCTCGTGGGAGCCGGAGGTCGCGCTCGCGGTGCGCGACGCGATCCGGGCCGAGTGCCCGGACCTCCTCTTCAACATGAGCACCGGCGTCATGGGCGACGACATCTCGGGCCCCGCCGCCTGCATGCGCGCGATCCGCCCGGAGATCGCCGCGTGCAACGCCGGCAGCCTCAACTACCTCAAGGCCAAGTCCGACGGCACCTGGGCCTGGCCGCCGCTGCTCTTCGACAACCCCGTGCCCAAGGTGCAGGCCTTCCTCGACGTGATGAAGGAGTGCGGCGCCGAGCCCGAGTTCGAGTGCTTCGACCTCGGCATCGTCCGCTCGGTCGGCCTCTACGTCGACGTCGGCATGGCGACGCGGCCGCACTACAACTTCGTCACCGGCGTCGCCTCCGGCATGCCGACCGACCCCGACCTCCTCCCCCTCCTGCTCAAGTACATCCGGCCGGGCTCGCGCTGGGAGGTCACCGCGATCGGCCGCGAGGAGATCTGGCCGCTCCACGTCCGCGCGGCCGAGCTGGGCGGCGACCTACGGACTGGCCTCGAGGACACCTTCTACCTCCCCGACGGCGCCCGGGCCCGCAGCAACGGCGAGCTCATCGACGCCCTCGTCGCCGCCGCGCGGCGCGTCGGCCGCGAGATCGCCTCCCCCGCCGAGGCCCGCGCCCGCATGGCGCACTAGGACCGACACCACGCACCACCGCCCCGCTCTGGCCCCGAGGGTGGCCCGGAGCTCGGCGTACAGCGGTCGGCACGCGGACCCGCGCAGCCCCTGCGCGCCAGACCTCAGCCGTGGAGCTTGAACACGGGCGGCGACGCCGCGACCATCATCTCCATGGAGGAGGCCCCTCTTCCGCCCGACGAGGCGGACCGCCTAGCTGTCCTCGCGGCCTACGAGATCCTCGACACGCCCCCGGAGGCCACCTTCGACGACCTCACGCGCTTCGCGTCGCGGCTCTGCGGCACCCCGATCGCCCTCGTCAGCCTCGTCGCCGCGCACCGTCAGTGGTTCAAGTCGCGGGTCGGCCTCGAGGCGCCCGAGACCCCGCGGGAGCTCGCCTTCTGCGCCCACGCGATCCTTCAGGAGGAGGTCTTCGAGGTCCCGGACGCCGCCGTGGACCGACGCTTCTCCGACAACCCGCTGGTCCTCGGCGACCCGCGGATCCGCTTCTACGCCGGGGCCCCGCTGATCGGGGAGGGCGGCCACGCGCTCGGGACCCTCTGCGTGATCGACCGGGTCCCGCGCCAGCTCGACGACCTCCAGCGGGACGGGCTCGCCGTGCTCGGCCGCCAGGTCGTCGCCCAGCTCGACCTACGCCGCAGCATGCAGGAGCTGGCGAGCGCGCGCGACGCCGCGCTCGCGGCCGCCCGCGCCAAGGACATCTTCCTCGGGCACCTCGGGCACGAGCTCCGCACCCCGATGAACACGATCCTCGGCTACGCCCAGCTCATGATGGAGGAGGCGGCGAACACGGGTCACACCAGCGTGCTGCCGGATCTCGCCGTCATCGAGCGCGCGGGCCAGCACGCCGCGGCCGTCATCGAGGACATCCTCGAGCTCGCGCAGATCGAGGCCGGCGTCCCGCGGCTGCGGGTCGAGGACGTCCAGCTCGACGCCTTCGTCGCCGACATCCAGGCCTTCGTACGCCCGCAGCTCCGCGGCCGCGGGCTCGGG
>CAZMML010000809.1:0-2615 GCA_964567335.1 uncultured Nannocystis sp.
CTGCGACTTCGTGTACATCCCGAACTTCCCCTTCTCGTAGGTCGGGTCGGTGAAGTCCTTCGTGGCCACGAGCATGTCGTTGTCGAGGCGGCGGATCTCGATCTTCATCTGGCCGCCCGCGAAGTGGCTGAGGAGGAACTTGTACTCGGTGTTGTCCTCCCAGCCCATCGGCGTGAAGTCGTCGACCGCGACGAGCAGGCGCGAGTTCGCGGTGTCCATCGGCGCGTGGATGTCGGGGCAGGACAGCGGCGTGCCCATCGGGTCGGCGACGTCGATGACCTTCACCTGCATGCCGGCGGGCATCATGATGTTGCCGCAGGTGTTCCCGACCTGCGCGAGCTGCTTCCACGTGAACACGTAGAAGTGGTTCTCGTCCTGGATCCCCCACATGAAGCCGAGCCAGTCGTCGTCCTGGTTGGTGTTCACGCTGAAGACGCCGGTGATCGAGGCGTTGTCGAGATCCCACCCGCAGTAGAGCGCCGAGGCCTTCGCGTTGAGGGTCTGGCACAGCTCCTTGCCGACCGGGTCCCACGACCACACCGACACCGGGTCGTTGTTATCCGGGTTGACCTCGTGGGGGAAGTCGTAGACGGTGCAGACCTGCGGGTCGAGGTCGAGGGCGACGTTCTCGAGGAACACCGAGACGCTGTCAGACGCCATGTTGCCCTCGCCGTCGGTCACCGAGACGGTGTACGAGGTCGGCGCCGCAGGCGTCGCCTGCGGGCCCTGGATCATCGCGTTGTCGAGGCCGGCCGGGGGCGTCCACGCGTAGGAGTAGTTGCCGTCGCCGCCCATCGCCACCGCGCTCAGCCCGACCGACATCCCCATCGGCACGCAGGTGCTCTGGCCCGCGTCGACCGTGAGCGCGTCCCAACACTTCGGGTCCGCGTCGTCGCAGCCGAACTCGCAGGTCATCATGTCCTGGCCCGTGCCGTCGGCGTTGCAGGTCAGCAGGTCGTCGCCCTGGCAGCTCGTCTCGCCGGCCGAGCAGAGGCAGCCCTCGTGGACCGACGCCGAGCTGTCGGCGCAGTCGCTACCGGGCTCGATCCCCGGCCCGGGCGTGTCGTCGCCCCAGTCGTCGTTGTCGGCGTCGGTCATGCACGCGGTCGCGCTGTCGTTGGGCGCCGACCCGGGGACGGTGTTGGGATCGCCGTCGTCGCAGTCGTCGTCGTTGGGCACCGACCCGGGGAACATCTCGGGCTGGCAGGCGTTCGGGTCGCCGAAGCCGTCGCCGTCCGTGTCGGCGCACCACATCCCGCCGCTGCTGGTCTCGCTGTTCGACCCGCTGCCCGACTCGGTGGCGGTCTGGCTCTCGCTCATCCCCATGGTGGGCTGCGTCGCCGACGCGTCGGTCGCGGACACCGTCTCCGTGGCCGTACCCGACCCGCTGTTGCTCTCCGTCGCCGCCCCACACTCGACCTTCTGCTGCCAGACGAAGCCGTCGTCGCCGCACACGGTCCCACAGCCACCGAGGGGTAGCGCGAGCACGCCCACCCCGAGAATTCCACGACCAAGAGACGTTTGCGATCTCACCGATTCATGATCGCGGGGCGCCCCGCGACGTCAAGCAGGGAGGCCCTCAGCGCGCGCGCGCGCGGCACGGCGCCGCGCCGAGGACCTGCCCCGACCGCGGCGCGAACCCTCGTCGTTCGCGCGAGCACGCGGCTCGCGCTCGCCCGACGCCATCACCGTGGCTCGTGACGTCGACGCCTGCGACGACGACCGCTGCGGGACCCGACACGTCGCGCGCGGACGCCCGACGTCGCGGCCCGCGACGACGAGGGTCGCCCACGCGCCGAGACGAGACGCGAAGGGGCGTGCGCACGCGGATCTCGCCGTAGACGAGGCGCCTGCGCCTCGGGCGTGGCTCCGAGGCCAGCGACGAGCTTGTCGCCCCGCGCCGCTTCGGCGATCCTGCGCTGAGGTGCCGCTCGCCACGCTCCTCCTGGCCACGCTGATCGCCGCCTCTCCGGCGCCGCGGAAGCGCTCGAACATGCCGCCGGGTTGGACCTGGCCGCCCTCGGAGGCGATGCAGGCGGCCGGCAGCCGCTGCCTCACCCGCCTCGACGCCGGCAAGGTCACCTACCAGCGAGATCAGGCGACCAAGAAGGTGGCGACGCCGATCGTCCTCACCGACCGATCGATCGGCGGCATCGCGCTCGTCCCGCTCCGGGTGCAGCGCCGCTACACCCTCGACTGCCACCTCGCCGCGGCGCTCGCCGCGGTCGCCCCCGACCTGCGGGCGCTCGGGGTCCGCGCCCTCCACTACCGCACCATGCACGAGCTGCGCACCGTGCGGCGCGGCGGACGCTCCCTGAAGACGCTGAGCCGCCACGCCCTCGGCCTCGCGCTCGATGTCTTCGAGGTCGCCTTCGACGACGGCCGGGTGCTGCGCGTCAAGGGCGACTGGCGCCGCCACGGCCGCCTGCTGCCGCGGGTCGCCGCGGTGTTCACCCGCTCCGCCGACTTCCGCAACCCGCTGACGCCGGCCAACGACCCCGCGGACCACGGAGACCACCTCCACATCGAGGCAGAGATGCCGCTGTGAGGCCGCCCGGCCCGCGGCGCGGCGCTTGAGATCGCGCCGCGCCGACGGGCGGCGGGTCGCGGCGATC
>CAZMML010000810.1:0-2609 GCA_964567335.1 uncultured Nannocystis sp.
CTGGAGCGCGAGCGGCGGAACAGCCGCTACCTCCGCGAATTCCCCTTCCCCGACGCGCTGCGGGTCGAGCACGAGCTCGGCGCGGCGCTGGCGGACGCCGGGCTGGTGATCCTCGCGGTCCCGAGCCACGGCCTCCGCGCGATGCTGGTCGAGGTCCGCGCGGCGCTGGCGGGCGTCGAGGTCGCGCCGCACTACCTCGTCGCCGTCAAGGGCGTCGAGATCGACACGCTGGCGACGATGGCGGAGGTGGTCGAGGCGACCTTGCCCGAAGGACACGCGGCGCAGATGGCCGTGCTCGGCGGGCCGAGCTTCGCGGCGGAGGTCGCGGCGGGCCAGCCGACGGCGGTGGTGGTGGCGAGCCGGCGCCCGGAGGTGGCCGGGGCGGTGCAGCAGTGGCTGCACGGCGACGGGCTGCGGGTGTACGTCACGGAGGACGTGGTGGGGGTCGAGCTCGGCGGGGCGTTCAAGAACGTGATCGCCCTCGCGGCCGGGGTGTGCGACGGCGCGGGGTTGGGGCAGAACGCCCGCGCGGCCCTGATCACGCGCGGGCTGGCGGAGATCGGCCGGCTCTGCCTCGCGCTCGGCGCCCACCCGGCGACGCTGTCAGGGCTCGCGGGGCTCGGGGATCTTGTGCTCACCTGCACCGGCGGGCTCTCGCGCAACCGGAGGGTCGGGCTGGCGCTCGGGCAGGGGCGGGCGTTGCCGGAGATCCTCACGGAGATGGGGATGGTCGCGGAAGGAGTCAACAACACCCTCAGCGCCTACCGGCTGGCCCAGCGCGAGGGGGTCGAGATGCCGATCACCCAGGTGATGCACGCGATCCTCTATCAGGGGGTCAGCGTCCGGCGGGCGGTCGAGGCGCTCATGCAGCGAGATCTGAAGCCCGAGCGCGGGTAGCTCCGGCCGCGCGATCTCGCGGCCGCCCGGCGAGGTCGGCGGGCGCGGGGCGGGCGGCACGCGGGGGCGCCCGGCGCCCGCCAGGAGGGAGGTGCGGCTTGGCGGGGCCTCGGGGGCGGCCCTCCGGCGCGCCTGGCGGGGCTTGGCGTCAGATCGTGGATCCGTTAATCTAGTGCGACCTTGAGCAACATTGAGCCCACGCCCTTTGGCGAGAAGTATGTGCTGGTCGAGCACATCGCGACTGGAGGCATGGCCGAGATCTATCGCGCCACGTACTCCGGGATCGAAGGCTTCGCCAAGGAGCTCGTGATCAAGCGGCTGCGCGAGGAGTTCGCCGAGCGGCCCAACGTCGTGCGGATGTTCCTCGACGAGGCCCGCGTCGCCGCGACGCTGACGCACCAGAACGTGGTGCACACCTACGACCTCGGCGAGATCGGCGGCGAGTACTTCATCGCCATGGAGCTCCTCAAGGGCCAGGAGCTGGTCGCCGTGCTGCGCAAGGCGGCGAAGACCGGGCGCATGCTGGCGATCCAGCTCTCGCTCGGGATCATCATGCAGGCGCTCGAGGGGCTCTACTACGTCCACTCGCGGACGGACGAGCACGGGCGCCTCCTCGGCCTCTGCCACCGCGACATCAACCCGACCAACATCCACGTCGGCTACGACGGGACCTGCAAGATCGTCGACTTCGGGATCGCGGCGACGCGGGCCAGCGTCCAGGGCGGCGAGGGGCAGTTCGCCGGCAAGCTGGCGTACATGGCCCCGGAGCAGGTGCTCGGCCACCCGATCGACGCGCGGGCCGACATCTTCGCGCTGGGCATCGTGCTCTACGAGATGTGCCTCGGGCGCCGCCTCTTCCGCGGGGCGCAAGAGGAGGTCGCGGAGCGCATCGTCGAGGGCGACATCCCGGCGCCGACCTTCGTCGACCCGGAGTTCCCGCCCGCGCTCGAGGCGATCATCATGAAGGCGCTCGAGGTCGACCCGGCCGAGCGCTACCAGAACTGCGACCACATGTTCCGGGACCTCGAGCGCTTCACCGAAGAGGTGGGGATCCGGTGCACGCCGCGGATGATCTCGGCCTACATGGCCGAGATGTTCGGCGAGGGCGCGCCGGCGGAGGTCAACTACGACGACCTCTACGACGACCTCGCCGACGAGGCGCTGGACTTCGACCAGTTCGACCGCCTCGACGCCCAGGAGCCGCAGAAGGAAGACGCGCCCGACTGGGCCAAGTCGGCCGACGGCGGGCCGGGGCGCAACAAGAAGTCGATGACGATCGGCAACCTCGACGCGCTCGTCGCCGAGGTGCAGAAGATGCAGCAGGCCCAGCAGGAGCAGCAGGGCCAGGCTCAGGCTCAGGCGGCGCAGCGGCAGCCGCAGCGCCCGCAGCCCGCGGCAGGGCAAGCGGGTCAAGCGGGGCAGGCGGCGCGGACAGGACCGCCGCAGCAGCCGGCGACGCGGCCGCCGACCGCGGCCGGGAGCCAGTCCGGGGGACGACGCGCGCCTGGCCGGCGGCCGCCGACGGGGCAGGAGAGCGAGGTCGCGTCTGGCTCGGGTCCGAGGCGGCCCCCGACCGCCTCGCAGCGCGCGTTGACCGGCGGCAGGGTGCCGCTGCGGATCACGCCGTCGGCGGCGACGACGAGCGCGCTGCCGGTGGTCGATCCGGGCGCGACGAGCACGACCTTCGGCCACGGCATCATGGCCGATCAGAC
>CAZMML010000811.1:0-2603 GCA_964567335.1 uncultured Nannocystis sp.
CACGAGTTCCACTACGAGGGCCGCCCCGTCCTCCCGCTCGCCAGCGCCGACGCCCACGGTTCTGTCGTGTACATCGGGACATTGTCCAAAGTACTCGCGCCTGGCCTCCGGATCGGCTACCTCGTCGCACCCGCCGCGCTCATCGAGCGCGTCAGCGCCGTACGCAGCTTCGTCGACCTCTGCGGCGACTGGGTCCTCGAGGCCGCCGCCGCCGAGCTGCTGACGAGCGGAGACGTCGGGCGTCACATCCGTCGCGCCAGGCGCGCCTACCTCGCCCGCCGCGACGTCTTCGCCGAGGTCCTGCGAGCCCGCCTCGGCGACACCCTCTCCTTCACCCCGCCCTCGGGCGGCATGGCCTTCTGGGCCCGCGCCCGCGGCGTCGATCCGGCCGCCTGGGCCCGCGCCGCGGCCGCCCGCGGCGTCGCCTTCCAGTTCGGCCGCCGCTTCAGCTTCGACGGCCGTCCGATCCCCTTCGTCCGCCTCGGCTTCGCCGGCCTCGACGAGCGCGCCCTCCAGGAGGCCGCCCGCAGGATGCAGGCCGCCCTCGCCGACCTCGCCTGACCTCCTGCTCCCCGCGTGCTAGCGTCGCCGCCGCGAGGCCGCCATGCGCAAGCTCCTCCTGATCAGCAACTCCACCTTGCACGGCTCCGGGTACCTGGACCACTGCACCGCGCAGATCCAGGACATCCTCGGCGCCGCCCCGCGCCGCGTCCTCTTCGTCCCCTACGCCCTCCACGACCGCGACGCCTACGCCGCCCAGGTGATCGCCCGTTTCAACGCCCTCGGCCACGACGCCCTCAGCGTCCACACCGTCCCCGAGCCCGTCGCCGCCGTCGTCGCCGCCGACGCTGTCTTCATCGGCGGCGGCAACACCTTCCGCCTCCTGCGCGAGCTCTACCGCCAGCGCCTCCTCGAGCCCCTGCGCGCCCGCGTCGCGGCTGGCACGCCCTACATCGGCTCGTCCGCCGGCTCCAACGTCGCGTGCCTCACGATCGGCACCACCAACGACATGCCGATCGTCGAGCCCCCGAGCCTCGCCGCGCTCGCCCTCGTCCCCTTCAACATCAACGCCCACTTCCTCGACCCGGACCCCCACTCGAAGCACATGGGCGAGACCCGCGAGCAGCGGATCCGCCAGTTCCACGAGGAGAACCCGCAGCCGGTCATCGGCCTGCGCGAGGGCTCCATGCTCCGCGTCGAAGACGACCGCCTGACCCTCCTCGGCGTCACCGGCGCCCGCCTCTTCCGCCGCGGCCACGAGCCCCAGGAGCACGCCCCCGGCGCCGACCTCAGCGCGCTCCTCCTCTAGTCGTCCATCGCCGCGCCCGCGTACTCGTCGTAGCGCGACAGCGTCAACGCCAGCCCGAGCCGCCGACACCGCCCGCGCCACCCGCGGAGCTCCGCCTCGACCTGCTCGCGCCGACTCACCAGATCCGTCAGCGCGGCAGGTGCCGAAGCCTTGCCCAACTCCCTCGCGCGCCGCTCGAGCGCCGCGATCATCTCCACCAGCTCACGGTCCGCCTGCGCCAACCGCTCCCGCGCCGCGTAGAAGCCTTCGCCGACGTCCTGCACGTAGCCGGGGTCCTCGTCGTCCTCGTCCCTCGTCCAAGGCCCCGCCTCGTCGGCCTCCTCGGTGATCTTGCGCAGCTCGACGCGCACGCGCTCCCGCTGGCGAGCCGCCTGCGCCGCCCGCACCCGCAACGCCGCCGCGCTCCCGCGGTGCCCCTGCAAGATCGCACGCTCGAGCTCTTCACGCCGTGAGAGCAGCGCCTCACCCTCGGTCAGGAGCTCCGCCTCGACCTCTTGCACGCCAGGCGACTCTAGCAGAAGAGTCAGCCGCGGTAGCGTCGCCCCTCGCTAGCTGCTATGTCCCGCGCCATGAGCACCCTGAGCGGCAAGCACGTCCTCATCACCGGCGGCAACACCGGGATCGGCAAGGCCACGGCGATCGGCCTCACCCGCCTCGGCGCCGCCGTGACGATCACCTCCCGCGACCCCGCCAAGGGCGAGGCCGCCGCCGCCGACATCCGCCGGAGCGCCGGCAGCGACGCCGTCTCGGTCCTCCGGCTCGACCTCGCCTCGCTCGCCGACGTCCGCCGCTTCGCCGCCGAGGCCCTCGACCAGCTCCCGCGGCTCCACGTCCTGATCAACAACGCCGGCCTGATCCTCAGCGAGCGCAGCGAGACCGTCGACGGATTCGAGACCACCTTCGGCGTCAACCACCTCGGCCACTTCCTCCTCACCAACCTCCTGCTCGCCCGCCTCAAGGAGTGCGCCCCCGCGCGGATCGTCAACCTCTCGTCCGGCGCCCACCGCGTCGCCTACGACGGCCTCGACTTCGACGACCTCCAGGCCCGCCGCTCCTACGTCGGCTACCGCGTCTACGCCCGCTCCAAGCTCGCCAACATCCTCTTCACGGTCGAGCTCGCCGAGCGCCTCCGCGGCTCCGGCGTCACCGTCAACGCCGTCCACCCCGGCTTCGTCAGCAGCGACTTCGCCGCCGACGGTGACAGCCCGCTCATCAACCTCTTCTACAAGATCACCAGGCCCTTCTCCCTCACCGTCGAACAGGGCGCACGGACCTCGATCCACGGCGCCTCGGC
>CAZMML010000812.1:0-2600 GCA_964567335.1 uncultured Nannocystis sp.
ACCGCGCGCCGCCGCGGCGGCGGCAGGATCTCCGGGCGCGTGCCCTGGTCGTCGAGGAGCTCGAAGTCGAGGTCCTGCACGATCCGCCAGTGCCCGGCCGGGTGCTTGCGGGCGACCCGCGGCCACAGCCGCAGGGTCGCCTCGTTGCGGGCGTCGACCGTGAGGCGCCCGGCCGCGTAGCCGTGCCGGCGGTCGACCTGCTCGCCGAAGGTCTCGAGGCCGAAGAGCGACGCGCCTTGCAGCTCGCGCCGCGCCTGGGCGCTGTTGACCGCGAGGGTCGTCGAGCTGCCCTCGTGCATGTGGCCGAAGAGGTGGGCGACGAAGCGGCCCGGCGGCGCGATCTCCCCCTGGAGCTCCGCCCGCCCCTGGGCCGAGAGCCAGCTCGGCGGGTGGTGCGTCATCAACAAGGCGTAGTCGCACTCGCGCAGCCACTGCGGCGCGTCGCCGCCGCAGGCGCCGTGGAGCTGGCGGACGTCGAGCGCGAGCTTACCGAGGTGATCGCCGCCGCCGAGCTGGAGGAACGCGCTGTTGAGCCCGACGACCCCGAGGCGCAGGCCGTCCTTCGTCAGCGCGGCGCTGAAGTCCCCCGGCAGCGGCCCGTGCTGCAGCGCCGGACCCTGGAAGGGGTGGCTCCCGAGCCAGGTCGTGTAGGGCGCGAAGGCCTGCTCGACCAGCGCGCGGTAGGGCGAGGTCGCCTCGCGCCAGAAGTCGGCCTGGACGTCCGAGAACTCGGCCCAGCGCGCGAGGAGCTTGGTCTCCGGCCGCTTCGGGTCGGGCCGCACGAGGTCGTGGTTGCCCGGGACCGCGAGCAGCGCGGGCGTCGAGCCCAGCGCCTTGAGGTGCTCCCAGATCTGCTGCAGGGTATGAGTGAGGCGGGCGAACTCCGCGGGGCTGCCCCGCTGCGTGAGATCGCCGGTGAAGAGCACGAGGTCCCAGGGGCCGCAGCGCTGGTGGAGGCGCTCGAGGTCCGCGAGCAGGACCTCGCGCACGCCGGGCCACAACCAGCCCTGCGCGTCGAGCCCCTGGTGGAGGTCGGTCAAGTGAAGCCAGCCGAAGGAGCGCATAGAAGGGCGCCGCCGAGGCGCGGCAGCTGCGATTGTACCACCGAGGGGGTAGCGGCCTTCCCGCGCGGGCCGCAGGTCCGATGTGGGGGAGCGCCGCGGGGCGCAGAGGCTAGATACGCAGCGAGGGCCGCCCCGGCCTACCCGCGCCGAGGGGCAGGGCCGCGCGCCCGCCGGCGGCGACAAGACGGCTGGAGGCCTGAGCAAGGGGCGGCCTGGACGTCTCACCGCCCCCGCCTGCTGCGGCCAAGGCCACGTCATCACAGGGCGTACTCGCTCCGCCCTCCGTCCGCGTGCCCGCGTGCAACGCAGTCGGTCGTCGCTCCCTGCGCCCCACGTCACGCGCCCTGGACGCCCTCGCCACGGCGGGTGGTGAGAAATCCGGGCTAGTCGCGGGGCCCGCCTTGGGACATGCTCTCGCCGCTTGCGCACCGCGTCCTCGCTGCGACCCGCCGCGCTGGCGGGGCTGCTCCTCGCCGCTGGAGCGGACCTGCGCCCCGCGCGGGCGCAGGCCCCCGCCGAGCTCGTGCAGCCGGTGCTGCAGAACTCGACGCAGATCGACTACCCCGAGGCGCTCCGACGCCTGAGCCCGCCGCCCGCCGGCCAGGTGATCGTCAAGCTCGTCGTCGGCGTCGACGGGGTGCCGAAGGAGCTCGAGGTCGTGCAGGGGGTCCACCCGGAGCTCGACGCGCTCGCGCTCGCGGCGGTCCAGAGCCTCCGCTACACCCCCGGGACCTACAAGGGGCGGCCGCTCGAGGTGGTCATCAAGGTCGGGATCGACATCGCCGCGCCGCCGCCCCTGCCGCCAGAGCCGGAGCCGGAGCCGGAGCCGCAGGTCGACGAGGGGCCGGACGAGGGCGCGCCCCCCCCTGTGCCCGCGGGCCCGGTGCGCCTGCGCGGGCGCCTGCTTGAGGCGGGCCAGCGCGTCCCGATCTCCGGGGCCAGCGTGCTCGCCGTGCCCGCGCCGCCGGACTGGCCCTTGGGACAGGTCACGAAGCGGATCTACGAGGCCGAGGGCGAGCCGGCCTGGACGGTCCGCGCGGAGACGGGCCCGGACGGCGCCTTCGAGCTCGCCGGGGTGCCCGACGGCCGCGTGCGGCTGATCGCGCTCGCGCAGGGCTTCGACCGCTTCGAGGTCGTCGAGGAGCGCCGCGGCGGCGAGCTCCTCGAGGTCAAGTACTACCCGCGGCGCCTGATCGCCAACCCCTACCGCACGGTCGTCACGCAGCGCCGCGACGCCCGCGAGGAGGTCGCGCGGCGGACGATCACCCCGCAGGAGATCTTCAACCTGCCGGGCACGCAGGGCGACGCGCTCAAGGCGCTGCAGAACTTCCCCGGCGTCGCGCGGGCGCCCTTCGGGCTCGGCCTGCTGATCATCCGCGGCGCCGCGCCGGGCGACTCGAAGACTTACCTCGGCTACCACGAGATCCCGCAGCTCTTCCACTTCGGCGCGCTCTCGTCGACCTTCAACGCCGACGTCCTCGCCCAGATCGACTTCATCCCCGGCAACTTCGACAGCCGCTACGGCGACGCGATCGG
>CAZMML010000813.1:0-1922 GCA_964567335.1 uncultured Nannocystis sp.
TGATCGACAACTACGACTCGTTCACCTTCAACCTCGTGCAGTACCTGCTCGAGCTCGGGGCGGTGGTCGACGTGTACCGTAACGACGCGGTCGCGGCGGCGGCGGTGGTGGCCGACGCCCCGAGCCACATCCTGCTCTCCCCGGGGCCGGGGACGCCGCGCGAGAGCGGGGTGTGCCAGGATCTGTGCCGGATCCTCGCGGAGGAGGGGGCGCCGGCGATCCCGGTGCTAGGGGTGTGCCTCGGCCACCAGACGCTCTGCGAGGTGCTGGGGGCGAGGGTCGAGCGGGCGGGGCGGATCATGCACGGGAAGCTCTCGCCGGTGCTGCACGACGGGACCGGGGTGTTCGCCGGGCTACCCTCGCCGCTGATGGCGACGCGCTACCACAGCCTGGTGGCGATCGAGGTGACGCTGCCGGCGGTGCTGGTCCCGAACGCGCGGACGGAGCTGTCGGAGCTCATGGGGGTGCGGCACGCGTCGCGGCCGCTGTACGGGGTCCAGTTCCACCCCGAGTCGGTGCTGACCGACCACGGCCACGCGATGCTCGCCAACTTCCTGGCGATGAGGACAGGATGACAGGGACGGGTGACGCGGCGATCCGCGCCGGGATCGCCTGCCTGGTCCGCGGGCAGGAGATCAGCGCGGCGGAGTCGGAGGCGATCTTCGACGCGATCGTCGCGGGCGCGGCCGAGCCGGCGCAGATCGGGGCGCTGCTCGTGGGCCTGGCGATCCGCGGGGAGTCGGCGGCGGTGATCGCAGGCGCGGCCCGGGCGCTGCGCAGGGCGGTGGTGCCGGTGGCGCTGCCCGAGGGCGGGGCGATCGACACCTGCGGCACGGGCGGGAGCGGGGTGCCGCGCCGCAACGTGTCGACCGCGGTGGCGATCGCGGCGGCGGCCTGCGGGGTGCGGGTCGCGAAGCACGGCAACCGCGGGATCTCGAGCCCGTGCGGCTCGGCCGACGTGCTGGCGGCGCTGGGCGTCGATATCACGGCGCCGCCGGAGCGGGTGGCGCGCTGCGTCGCGGAGGTCGGGGTGGGCTTCCTCTTCGCGCCGAGCCTGCACCCGGCGATGCGCCACGCGGCCGGGCCGCGAAAGGCGCTGGGGCTGCGGACGATCTTCAACCTGATCGGGCCGATGTCGAACCCCGCGGGGGTGCGGCGGCAGGTGATCGGGGTGTTCGATCCGGACAAGGTCGAGGTGATGGCGGCGGCGCTCGGGGCCCTCGGGAGCGAGCGCGTGTTCGTGGTCCACGGGCACCTCGCAGGCCAGACCGGGCCGGGGATCGACGACCTCAGCCCCGAGGGCGTGAGCCGCGTGGCCGAGTGGCACCGCGGCGCGCTGTACACGCGGACGCTGCGAGCGAGCGACGCAGGGCTTCCAGAGGTGCCGGTGGCGGCGCTGGCGGGCGAGGACGCGGCGGGGAACGCAGCGGCGTTGCAGCGGGTGCTGGCGGGCGAATCGGGCGCATACCGGACAAGTGTGCAGTACAGCGGCGCGCTGGCGCTGCTGGTGGCGGGCGACGAGGATCTCTCGACGCTGCCGGAGAAGGCGGCGCAGATCGGGGCGGCGCTCTCGGACGGACGGGCGGCAGAGGTGCTCCGCCGCCTCGTCGCGGCGAGCCGCGCTGCGCTACCCTGAGCGCACCTATGGACGACAAGGGGTCCTTCCTCGACAAGATCCTGGCGGCGAAGCGGGCAGAGCTGGCGGCGCCCCGCGCGACTCGATCGGCGGCGCTCTCGGACCGCGACCTGGTCGAGCTCGGGGCCCGCCTGCCCAGGCCGCGGGACTTCGTGGCGGCGCTGCGCGCGGGGCCGCGGCCGGGGATCATCGCGGAGTTCAAGCGGGCGTCGCCGAGCGCGGGGTCGCTGCGCGAGGGCGCCGACCCGCGCCAGTTCGCGATGCTCTACGCGGCCGGCGGCGCGTC
>CAZMML010000813.1:1932-2594 GCA_964567335.1 uncultured Nannocystis sp.
GTGCATGAGCGTGCTGACCGACCGCCACTTCCAGGGATCCTTCGAGGACCTGCGGACGGTCCGCCAGAGCGTGACGCTGCCGCTGCTGTGCAAGGACTTCATCCTCGAGAAGACGCAGATCGTGGAGGCGAAGCGGGTCGGGGCGGACTGCGTGCTGCTGATCGTGGCGGCGCTGCCGCCGCCGCAGCTCCGCGCGCTCATCGAGTTCGCGCGCGCGCTCGAGATGGAGGTGCTCTGCGAGGCGCGTGACGAGGACGAGCTCGACCGGGCGATGGCCGCAGGAGCGCGCCTGGTCGGGGTGAACGCCCGCGACCTGAACACGTTCCAGCTCGACCCGGACCGCTGCATCCGCCTGCGCAAGTACGTGCCCGCGAGCTTCACCTACGTGGCCGAGAGCGGGATCCACGGGCCCGACGAGGTGCTCCGGCTGCGCGACGCGGGGGTCGACGCGGTGCTGATCGGGAGCTACCTGATGCAGGCCGAGCACCCCGGCGAGGCGCTCCGCGAGATCGTGGAGCAGCTCTAGTGCCTCCGCTGCTGCGTACTGATCTCAAGCCCCCGGGCGACACGGGGCCCGAGTGCTGTCGAGCGGGCGTGGCGGTGTCGACCTGCAACCACGCGGGGCCCGAATGCCGTCGAGCGGGCGTGACGGCGGCGGCGAA
>CAZMML010000814.1:0-2585 GCA_964567335.1 uncultured Nannocystis sp.
CGCCGCCAGTCCGGCCTCCGCCGGGGTCGACCGACCAGGAGGCGATCGACAACATGATCAAGACCGGGTGCGAGAAGGTCCGCGGCAACGACGCGCTCGGCGGCAACAAGCTGCTGATGCAGGCGGTCGACAAGCGCGGCGACTGGCGCAGCTTCGAGCTCTGCATGTGCCTCGGGACGGGCTTCTCGGCGCAGAACAACCACGACACGGCGCTCGCGTGGTTCAAGCGCGCGGCGCAGCAGTCGCCGCACAGCCGAGACGCGCTCGCCGGGGTCGCCCGCGCGGCCGAGCTCGCGGGCAAGCGCCTCGACGCGATCGAGTACTACCGCAAGCTGCTCGAGGTCGAGCCCGGCAACCAGGCCGCGCGCAACTACCTGGCGAAGCACGACGACTCGAACAAGCCGCCGCCGGACGATATCGGCGACCTGCTGCCGGTCGGCAAGAAGTCACCCTGAGCCACCTCGGGGTCGGGACGGAGGAGGGAGTGATGAACCAAGGACCTGTCGATGAACAAGAGCGCCGCGCCCGGGCCGAGCTCGAGCGGCGTCGGGAGGAGGCCCAGCTCCGGCAGTCCCAGATCTCCGAGGGGGAGCGCGAGCGGCAGCGGACGCTGCACTGGATGCGCTGCCCGAAGTGCGGCTGCGAGCTCTCCGAGGTCCAGTTTCGGGCGGTCAAGGTGGACAAGTGCTTCACCTGCGGCGGGGTCTACCTCGACGACGGCGAGCTCGAGCAGCTGACCGGAAAGCCAGGCTGGTTCGACAGCATGCTCCGCTTCTTCCAGGGCTAGCAGGGGCGACGGTCGCCCCCCGCGTGACCGCCCCGGTCACGCCTGGGCGGCGAGCAGCGCCTCGCACACGTCGTGGGCGGCGCGCATGGTCGTCGGCATGCGCATGGCGTTCATCCCCAGGGCGAAGCCGAGGCCGCGCTCGGGGTAGATGCGCAGCTCGGAGGTGAACCCGGCGCCGCCGCCCTCGTGGTTGAGGAAGGGGCCGGCGGGCGAGACGCCGTGCTTCCAGCCGAGGCCCACGCCGCGCCGCGAGGCGATGCCCGCGGCGCCCTCGGCCACCAGGGACTGCATGCGCGCGGTGGCCTCGGCGCCGAGGATCGCGCCGCCGCCCTGTAGCTGCGCCGCCACGAAGGCGGCGAAGTCGGGCATCGCGCCGATGAGGCCGCCCGCGGCGGCGGTGGTCAGGGTGTACTCGCCGAGCTCGAGCCAGCGGCCGACCCTGGCCCGATAGAGCCGCCCGGGCAGCTTCGGGAAGAGCCAGCGCAGCACCAGGCGCATCGGATCGAGGCGACCGAGGTAGCCCGGCACGGCGCGCGCCCGCAGCGTGTCGGTCCAGGTGAAGCCCGCGCGCACGCCCAGCGGCGCGAGCACGCTGGCGGTGACGTGGTCGGCGTAGTCGACCCCGGTCACCCGCGAGATCAGCTCGCCCAGCAGCGCGTAGTTGACGTTGCGGTACTCGACGCGCGTCCCCGGGGGGCGCGCGCGCCGGAGCTGATAGTTGGCGAGCGCCTGCGCCGAGGTCGGCGGCGGCTGGTCGGGGAAGGTCACCGCCAGCAGCCCGCGCAGGGTCTCCGCCAGGCCCGAGCGGTGGCTGAGGAGCTGCGCGAGCGTCACCTCGGCGGCGGCCGGCGGGAGCTCGGGCAGGTACCTGCCGACCGGCGCGTCGAGCTCGAGTCGACCGCGCTCGACGAGCTGCAGGACCGCGGTGGCGGTGAAGAGCTTGGTGCCCGAGAAGAGGTGGAACACGTCGTCGACCGCGACCGGCCGGCGGCGGGCGACATCGGCCAGGCCGAAGGCGTGGTGCTCACGGATCCCGTGGCGGTCGACCACCACGGCGACGCAGCCGGGGATCCGGGCGCGATCGAGGAGGCTCAGGACGTGGGTGCGGACGGATGAGGACAACGACATCACCTTGACTCGTGAAAAGAGAATAGTACATTCTCTTTTAGGTCCATGCCGCAGCAGAAGAAAGCCCACGTGAGAGAAGCCATCCTCGCGGCCGCGCGCCAGCAGCTCGCGGCGCACGGGGTCGCCGGGGCGTCGCTGGCCGCCATCGCGGCCGAGGCGAGGACCTCGATCGGCAACCTCTATAAGTACTTCGCCGACAAGGACGCGCTGCTGACCGCTGCGATCCCGGCGACCCTGGGCGCCGAGATCCGGGCGCTGCTGCGCCGCCAGGTGCAGGCGCTGGGCGCCGAGCGCGACGCCTCGGCGCTGCCCGCCGATCATCCCTACCGCGTCGCCGCCGCCGAGACCCGCGCGTTCTCCCTCGCCCACCGGCACGCGCTGCTCTTCCTGCTGCGCCACGGCGAGGGCGCCGACGGGGCGAGCTTCGCCGAGGAGGTCACCGGCGACATGGTGCGGCTATCGCTGGACTACGCGCGGCAGGCGTACCCCGCGGCGCCGCTGGACGCGGCTGAGCGCCGCGCGCTGCGCCGGATCTACCGCGGATGGGTCGCCGCCATCGCCGACATCCTCGCCGAGGAGCCCTCGGATCGAGCGCTCGCCGCCGCCACCGCGCGGCACGCCGCCTACCACCTCGCCGGCCTGCAGGCCTTCTTCGCCGCCCTCCACCCGT
>CAZMML010000815.1:0-2583 GCA_964567335.1 uncultured Nannocystis sp.
GCACGCGCATGGTCGACAACTTCATCGTGCGCCTCCGACGCCACTTCGAGCCCGACCCCGCGAACCCGATCTACTTCGTCTCCGTGCGGGGCACCGGCTACAAGTTCAACCCCGAACCGCGTCCGGCGACAAAACCGTGACACACGGTGACACGCCGAAGACAGGCCTGCCCGGGCTTGTGAGGCATGTTGAAGCGAAATGTCGCTCGCATCGCCGGTCCCGATCCCCGACAAGTTCCGCGACCTCCCGCCCCCCGAGCCTACCCGCTTCGACATACCGTCCATCACGCCCTTCCTCGCGCTCCACCTCCTCCCCTTCGCCGCCCTGTGGACCGGCACGCGCTGGCAGGACTGGGTCGTGTGCGCCGTCCTCTTTGCGGTCCGCATGTTCGCCGTGACCGGCGTCTACCACCGCTACTTCTCGCACCGGACCTTCAAGACCAGCCGCGCGTTCCAGTTCGTCCTCGCCTTCCTCGCCGAGACCTCGTCTCAACGCGGCGTGCTCTGGTGGGCCTCGCACCACCGTCACCACCACAAGTTCAGCGACCTCCCCTGGGACACGCACTCGCCGATCCAGAACGGCTTCTGGTACTCGCACGTCGGTTGGATCTACGACCGTAAGAACGAGGCGACCGATCTCAGCCGCGTCCGCGACCTCGCCAAGTACCCCGAGCTCCGCTGGCTCGACAAGAACTGGATCCTCCCGCCCGTCGCCCTCGGCGCCCTCGTCTTCGTCACCATGGGCGCGTCGGGGCTCTTCATCGGCTTCGCCCTCAGCACGGTCCTGCTGTGGCACGCGACCTTCACCATCAACTCCCTCTCCCACGTCTTCGGCAAGCGCCGCTTCCCGACCGGCGACACCAGCCGGAACAACTGGCTCCTCGCGCTCCTCACCTTCGGCGAGGGCTGGCACAACAACCATCACCACCACATGAACTCCACCCGCCAGGGCTTCTACTGGTGGGAGGTGGACCTCACGTTCTACATCCTCAAGGCGCTGAGCTACGTCGGTCTCGTGTGGGACCTCCGACCCGTCCCGCCCGCCGTCCTCGCAGAGGGCCGCCGCCTGGACGCTGCGCGGGCTCGCCCCCTCGACCTCCCGGACCCGATCCCGACCCCCGGCGTCGTCCCCGATCAGGCCTGACCACCGTCTCGGCTGGCACGCCCGCGGCAAAGGTGCCACGTTTGCCGCGGATGAGGGTGATCCACGCCGCCGACCTGCACATCGACAGCCCGCTCCGCGGCCTCGGTCGGCTCGAGGGCGCCCCGGTCGACGAGCTCCGTCTGGCCACGCGCCGCGCGTTCTCTCGCCTGATCGACACCTGCCTCGAAGAGCAAGCCGTCCTCCTGATCCTCGCGGGCGACGTCTTCGACGGCGAGTGGCGCGACTTCAACACCGGCCTCTTCTTCGTCCGCGAGCTCTCCCGCCTCCGCGAGGCCGGCACCCGCGTCGTCATGGTCCGCGGCAACCACGACGCGGAGTCCGTCCTCGCCCGCCACATCCCGCTCCCGGAGCACGTCCACGCCTTCCCGATCGACACCCCCGGCACCCTCGAGCTCCCGCACCTCGGCCTCTCCGTCCACGGCCAGAGCTACGGCAGCCGGAGCGTCGAGGACAACCTCGCCGAACATTACCCTGAGCGTCGACGCGACCTCCTCAACATCGGCGTCCTCCACACCAACGCGATCGGCGCCGCCGACCACAGCAACTACGCCCCCTGCACCGTTCCGCAGCTCGTCCGGCGCGGCTACGACTACTGGGCCCTGGGACATGTCCACAAGCGCGAGATCCTGCACCGCGACCCCTGGGTCGTCTACTCCGGGAACACCCAGGGCCGTCACGTCCGAGAGCCTGGCCCGCGCGGCTGCACCCTGATCGAGATCGACAACCTCCGGATCCGCAGCGTCGAGCACCGCGACCTCGATGTCCTCCGATGGAACGAGGTCGTGCTCACCGCCGACACCTCCGTCGCTGACCTCGACGACCTGCTCACCGCGACACGCCTCCGCCTGCAGCAGTCTCTGCTCGAGGCCGGCGGACGCCCGGTCCTCGCGCGCGTCGCGGTCGAGGGAGCCACCCACCTCCACACGCGCCTCGCGGCGCACCCCGAGCCCTTCGCAGCGCAGGTCCGGTCCGTCGCCGCCGACCTCGGCGACGTGTGGATCGAGCAGGTCCGCTTCCGGACCCGTCCGCCGGCCGAGACCGAGGCAGGCGAGCTCCTCGCCCTCCACCGGGCGCTGCGGGACGAGCTCCGCGCCCTCGCGGAGGACCCTTCGCGGCTCGCGGGCTACTCGCCCGCGCTCGCACCCCTCTCCGCCCTCGCCGCCCCCGTCCTCGGGGTCCGCCCTGACGACCCGGAGCGGCTTGCCGCTCGCCTCGACGAGGTCGAGGCCGTGCTCCTCGGACTCCTCGCACCCGAGACCCCGCCTCCGCACCCGGCCATGGCCCAGCCGCGGGCCCCCGCGCAAACACCCGGTCCCGCGCCGCTCTGGCCGGAGGCCTGACCGATGCGCTTCGAACGCCTCGCCATCGAGCGCTTCGGTCACTTCGATTCGCTCGACATCCACCTGCCCGGAGGACCCG
>CAZMML010000816.1:0-2580 GCA_964567335.1 uncultured Nannocystis sp.
ATCTGGCGGGAGTTCGCATCACAACCTACGTGGAGACCGACCGCGACAAGGTCGACCAGTACCTCACCGGCCTCCGCGACCTCGAGAAGCGCCTCATGGCCGAGGCGACCGACCCCGTCTGCACCCTCCCGGCGATGTTCTCGGGCGCCTACGCCGACTTCCCGACCCACGTCGACCTGATGACGGAGCTGATGGTCCTCTCGCTGCAGTGCGACATGACGCGCGTGATCACCTTCATGCTCGAGAACGCCGGCAGCTACCGCGACTACAGCTTCATCGGCGCGCCGGGCTCGCACCACGAGATCTCGCACCACATGGACCTGCCGGACAACTTCGCCAAGCTCGAGATCATCGACCGTTGGGAGATGGTCCAGTTCGCCAAGCTCGTCCAGCGCCTCAAGGCCGCGCCCGACGGCGACGGCACGCTCCTCGACAACTGCGTCGTCTACCTCTCCGCCGAGATCTCGGACGGCAACGCCCACAACCACGACAACCTCCCCGTCCTGCTCGCGGGCCGCGCGGGCGGCAAGATCACGCCCGGGCGGCACGCGCGCCACGACGGCGTCCCGCTCGCCAACCTCTTCATCTCGATCGCCGACATGTTCGGCGTCAAACTCGACGCCTTCGGCGACGACGGCACCGGCCCCCTGCCCGGCCTCCTCCTCTGAGCGCGCCGCGCGGCGCCGCGAGCCGTATCCGGCCTTGCCGACCTCTCCCTCGCCCGGTTAGCCTGATCCTCGATGGTGGCGGTCTGGGGGAAGGGGACGGGCGCTCGCGCGCTCGCGGCGGTGCTCTGCGGCGCTTCGTGCCTCGACGGACCGCCGCCGGAGACGACGACGACGACGACGACCTCGAGCGGGTCGAGCACCTCCGGGGGCTCCTCGACCGGCACGACCGCGTCGTCGATCGAGACCTCGACCACGCTCCCAGACAGCAGCTCCACCACCTCCACGACCTCCTCCACCTCGTCGGCGGGCCCCGCCTGCGACGACGGGGACAAGAACGGCGACGAGACCGACCTCGACTGCGGCGGCTCCTGCCCCCCCTGCAGCGCCGGCCAGAGCTGCGAGGACAACTCCGACTGCGTGACCGCCTTCTGCAGCGCGGGCACCTGCGCGACGCCGGAGTGCACCAGCGACAACGACTGCGCGGCGCTCAACGGCGACTGCACCAAGGGGAAGTGCGACCCGAACACCGACACCTGCGTCGCCGAGCCCGCCAACGAGGGCGGCGCCTGCGAGAACGGCGACCTCTGCTCCCAGGGCGACACCTGTTCGGGAGGGACATGCTCTCCGGGGCAGATCGTCGACTGCAGCGAGTTCGACGGCCCCTGCAGCGTCGGCCAGTGCGACCCAGGCTCCGGCTCGTGCGCGATCGTCGACAAGGACGAGGGCTCCCCCTGCGACGACGGCGACGGCTGCACCTTCAACGAGGCGTGCACCCAGGGCACCTGCCAGGCCCCCCCGGGCGAGGGCGCCGTCTTCTACGCCGACTTCAGCACCGCCGCCGGGTGGACCGCCCAGGCGCCGTGGGAGATCGGCCCGGCGAAGCCCTCGATGAGCGGGGTCGGCGGCGCTGACCCCGGCACCGACCACAGCGCCAGCGACGACAACGGCGTCGCCGGCACCGCGATCGGCGGGCTCGACACCACCCCGGTCCACGGCCCGCTCTGCCTCACCTCGCCGGCCTTCGACACCACCGGGATCGGCGGCAGCATGTGGCTCAGCTTCTGGCGCCACCTCCACCAGCCGAACAACACCACCGTCATCCACAAGATCGAGGTCTGGAACGGCGGCGCCTGGAAGCTCGTCGAGACCGGCTACGGCGCGGTCGTCAACGACGCCGCGTGGAGCTTCCAGAAGTACAACGTCAGCGGGAACGCGGCCAAGGACTTCAAGGTGCGGATCTGCGTCGAGCGCAAGGCCGGCTCGCCCGACTTCGCCGGCTGGAGCGTCGACGACCTCGTCATCGCCCCCTCGGCGTGCACGCCCTGAGGCGCCTCAGCGCTGGGTCAGCTCGACCAGGGTCTTGATCCCGTACACCACGCAGCCCAAGATCCCGCCCTGCGCGAGCAGCACGAAGATCCAGTTGCCGCGCGTCACGCCCAGCACCCCGGCCAGCATCATCAGCAGCCCGCCCGCGAGCGCCGCGTAGACCGCCGAGCCGATGTACGCCTGCGTCGCCTCGGGCGCGCCGAGCAGCGGCACCAGCGCGATCAGGGCGAAGAGCAGCCCGAAGCCGAAGCGCGCCACCAGCCCGAAGAACCCGGCGTAGCCGCGGAAGAGCGTCAGCGCCGGCGCGAGCACCTGGACCGCGCCGACCAGCGGGAGCAGCCAGAGGCCCCAACGCGTCGCGGACAGCACCGTCGGGAGCTGGCGCATCTCCGGCGGCGTCACCCCCGCCTGGACCGCGAGGCCGACGATCTTGTTCGCGGACGCGATCAGCGTCGAGAAGTTGCGCAGGCTCGGCGACGCCGCGAAGGCCTCGAACTCCTTCAGCGCCGGCTCGATCAGCGGCCGCACCGCCTCGAGATCGCGCGAGCGCTCGATCTCCCGCCGGAGATCGCCGACCCCGAAGAAG
>CAZMML010000817.1:0-2576 GCA_964567335.1 uncultured Nannocystis sp.
GGTTCTTCGGGCCCCGCGTGCTCGCGGATCGATATGTGGCGGCGGCGGCACTAGGCGGGGCTCGAGCGCGCGAAGGCGATCGCGGCGGCTTCGTCGTGGGTGACCAGGAGGCGCGCGCTGAGCCCGTCGACGCGGCCGAGGCGCTGCACCTGAAGCATGCCGACCGAGGACCGGACGAGCACCGCGATCCGGGGGAAGCCGGCGAAGATCCGCGGGCGGAGCTCGTTCATCACCGCCTCGAAGTCGTCGTCCGAGCGCCCGATCGGGCCCCGCATGTCGGCGATCAGGCCGAGGCGCTCGCGCGGGAGCTGCTCGAGGCTCTCGATCATCGCCACGATGAGGTCGCGGGCGGCGGGGAGCTGCGGCAGCGGCTTGGCGCTCCGTCGGAGCAGGACGTAGCCCTCGTCGGGGTGGACGACCACCTGCGCTTCGTCGCTGTGGAAGACCTCGCGGGTGCGTGCCATGAAGGTGCGCTCACGTCGGGATCGCGCAGATCCCGACGGTCTCGAAGCCCGGCGGCGCGTTGCCCTCGGTGAACCAGGGGACGCAGCTGAGGACCGGATCGAACTTGGTGCAGGGGTTGGGCTGCTCTTTGGTGTCGCACCACGAGGTGCAGCAGAGGCCGCTGCAGCCGGGGACGAAGTCGTCGAAGACGCAGGAGAAGCCGGGCGAGCACGACGACCAGCCGAAGCAGCCGTCGTGGAAGTCCGCGGTCTGTCCCTCGGGCGGGACCGGGAGGCAGACGAAGCCGGTGTTTCCGGCCTTGATCGCGTCCATGTAGCAGCCCTCGCCGGGCGGGCAGTCCTGCACGAGGGGGTCACACTTGGCGAAGCAGTTGCCGAAGTTGAAGCCGAAGAAGAGCTTGACGCAGGTGCGATTGTCCTCACACACGGGGTCGTCGGGGCTGCCGGTGCAGTAGGGCAGGCAGAATCCCTTGCCGTCGGCGTCGACGTCGAGGCAGACGGCGCCGACGTCGCAGAAGTCGTCGCCGAGACCGGCGGGGCCGAGGGCGCATGGCTCGAGATCCGGGATCGGATCGTCGGCGACCGGGACGCACTTGACCCCGTCAGGGATGTAGGTGCCGGGATCGCCGAAGCCGGTGCACTTCTGTCCCGGGGGACAGTCTTGCTTGAAGACGTCGCACATGCCGCCCGGCGGGATGGTCGTCGAACTCGCGCTCGAATTTGAGCTCGATCCGGATTCGGTCAGGCTGCCGCTGGTGCTCCCCGACGTCGAGGTCGAGCCGGTTGTCGGACCGGGATCGGTCGAGCTCGAACCACCCGTGGTCGGGGTCCCGGAGGTCTCGGGGAGCCGCCATTCGGAGCAGCCAGCCGCGAGCAGGCCGCAGGAGAGAAAGAGGGTGCGCAAGTCCATGGGAGGATAGGCAGCGTCCACGCTAACAGCCCGGGGGATCCTGTCAAGGAGCCGGCCGAGGCGTGCACATTGTCGCCTGGATCAGTTACGCTGGGGCCATGGCCATCGATCGCCACGACCCCGACGAGCTCCCCGTCTTCCAGAAGAAGGCCAGCGGTCTGCTGGGGCCGGAGCAGCGCGAGATCTCCGAGAAGGCCCTCGAGTACGCAGAGACCGGCGCGCCGACCGGCGTGCTGCTCGCGTCCGCGATCGAGGCCCCGGGTGATCCGGGGCACGCGTCGCACGGCTCGCACGGCTCGCACGGCTCGCACGGCTCGCACGGCTCGCACGGCTCGCATGGCTCGCACGGATCCCACGGCTCCTGGTAGCACCATCGAGGCTCGGATCGCCGGGCGCGCCCCGCGGGTGCACATCCTGACCGGGGCGGTGTGCAACAACAACTGCATCTTCTGTATGGAGGAGGACCGGGACGGGCGCTACGTCGTCAACTCGGCGACCACCGACGAGACCGTGCGGACGATCCTGGCGAAGCACCGGCGCTACGAGGAGGTGTGCTTCACGTCCGGCGAGCCGACGACCAACCAGCGCCTGCCGGTGTGGATCAAGATGGCCCGCGACGCCGGCGCGGAGCAGATCAGCGTGATGACCAACGGCCGCGCGCTGAGCTACGAGCGCTACGCGCGGCTGCTGCTCGCGGCGGGGCTCAACAAGGTCTACGTCAGCGTCCACGGGCACACGGCGAAGCTGCACGAGGGGCTCACGCGCACCCCGGGGAGCTTCGCGCAGACGGTCGCGGGGATCGAGGTGATCGCCCGCCTGAAGCGCCACGGGGTCGCGCTGCACACGAGCACGGTGGTCACGCGGCGCAACCTGCCGCATCTGGGGCCGATCTACCGCTTCCTCCGCGAGCGCGGGGTGGAGCAGGTGGTCTTCAACGTGATGCAGGCGAACGGCCGGGCGGACACCTACTTCGAGCAGCTCTTCCCGCGCTACACGGAGATCGCGGCGGCGGCGGAGTTCCTCGCCGACGAGCCCGAGCGGCCGGCGCAGGCGTTCTTCGTCGACATCCCGCTGTGCACGACCACGGCGCTGCCCGATCACAACCGCGGGTACGTCGAGGACTACGTGCACTTCGAGGCGCCGGTCAGCGTGAGCCCCGACCTGATCCCCGCCGAGCGGCTGCACGAGCGGCGCGAGGGCGG
>CAZMML010000818.1:0-2574 GCA_964567335.1 uncultured Nannocystis sp.
GGCGATCACCATGGCGAAGGCGGCGAACTATGGACCTACGTCGCCGCCGCGTCGACCGAAAAATGGGTCCTCGTCAGCGCCGACGGCGACGCACAAAGGGCCACACGAGCGCGCCGAAGATCGCGCCCCCGAGACCGGCGCCGTCGCCGCTCGCGCAGGCGCAGCCGGAGGTGTCACCAGAGCCGCCGGTCCCGCCCGCGGAGCCGCTAGAGCCGGAGCTCCCGCCGCCGCCGCCGCTCGTCGCCGAGGTGCCCGGGCCGCCGCCGGAGCCGCCGCCGCCGCCGCCGGAGCCGCCGGAGCCGTCGCCTGTGCCCGGCCCGCCCGTGGTCACGGCGGGCCCGGAGGAGCCGCCGCTCGTCGAGCTCGTCGTGTCGCCGCCCGAGGAGCCGCCCGAGGTGGTGCCGACGCCCGAAGTGGAGCCGACGCCGTCCGTCGAGCCGCCGCTGCTGGAGCCGCCGGAGGAGCCGCCGGAGGAGCCGTCGCTGCCGCCGCTGCTGCTGCCGTTGTCGGTGTCGACGCCGTCGCACACGTCGCCGATGCCGTCCATGTCTGCGTCGGCCTGGTCGGGGTTGGGGTCGATCGGACAGTTGTCGCAGGCGTCGCCGAACTTGTCGGCGTCGCTGTTGAGCTGCTCGGGGTTCTTGACGCCGACGCAGTTGTCCTGGGTGACCTGCCCCATGCCCTCGCAGTAGCCGTCGCCGTCGAAGTCGTCGGGGTCGACGAAGGGCATGCAGGGGTCGCCGAAGCAGGCGATCCCCGAGACGATCGTGGTGAGGTCGTCGAAGTCGTCGTCGCCGCCCATGATCAGGTCCTCCCACGCGAAGTAGTAGGTGCGCGGGTTGACCATGCTCTCGTAGATGAGCAGGTGGATGAAGGGGTTCATCATCTGCGCGTCGGGGTTGTTGGTCGGCTCGCTGTAGAAGACGTGCTGCACCGTCGCGGGCTGGGTGACGTCGGCGCAGTTGGGCCCGACGCCGCCGACAGCCTGGAAGAAGCCGATCTCCCCGCCGAGGTAGGCCGGGTCGGTCTTGATCGACACCGCCTTCTTGGTCCCGACGGGCTCGTTGCACTTGAGGATCTCGTGCAGGTCGGCGAGCGTCGGCTTGCCCTGGCCCGCGTTGTACCAGCCGAAGGAGTTGCGGTAGCCCGCGTTGCGCTGCAGCACCTCGAACTTGACCTCGCACGCGGGGAGGAAGCGCTGCGGCTTGATCATCGCGTCGTTCAGGGCGCTTATGCCCTCCATCCGCATATTAAAGAGGTTCTGCAGGCTCGCCCCGACCGGGATCACCTTGCCGTTGGGCTGCATCAGCGCGCGCGCCTCGCCGCTCGCCGTCAGCGCCGCCGCCAGAACGATCCCCCTCACACCCCACCGTCCGTCCATCATGCCTCCGAGGGTGACGCGGACCCGCCGGATGCGCTATGCCTCTCCGCGTGAGCAGCCTCGATCGGATCGCCGCCATCGACGACTTCTGGACCCGCGAATTCGCGTACTACCTGTGCGAGCACCGGCACCCGCTGAACCGCCTCACCCACATGTTCGGCGTGCCGATCCTTGTGATCAGCGGGGTCTGGGCCCTGGCCGCGCCGAGCTGGCGGGTCTTCGTGGTCGGGTGGACGATCGGCTGGGCGATCCAGATCCTCGGGCACCGCATCGAGGGCAACCGGCCCGCGCTCCTGAAGCGCCCGATCTCGTGGCTCTTAGGTCCGCTGATGGTGCTGGTCGAGCTCCTCGAGGCGGTCGGGGTGCACCCCCGCTTCGCCGCGCGGGCCCGCAAGGCCGCGGGCCTCTGAGGCCCAGGGTGGTGTATCGTCGGGTCGGATGACCGCGCCCCGTCCCCGGCCCCCGCTCGCGTTCGCGCTCGCGCTCGCGCTCGCCCCCGCCCTCCTCGCCGCACCGGCCCGCGCCGATGAGGGTCAGTGGACGCCGGACCAGGTCGTCCAGCTCGACCGCGAGGCGCTCGCAGCGATGGGCCTGGAGCTCCCGCTCGAGCAGCTCTGGTCGGACAACACCGGCCTGATGCGCGCCGCGGTCAACCTCTCCGGCTGCTCGGCCGCGTTCATCTCCGCCGAGGGCCTGATCGCCACCAACCACCACTGCGCCCACGGCGCGATCCAGGCCAGCAGCAGCGTCGATCACGACTACCTGAAGGACGGCTTCGTCGCCCGCGAGCGGGGGGCCGAGCTGCCGGCCAAGGGCACGACCGTCCGCGTGGTGATGCGCATCGACGACGTGACCCGCGAGGTGCTCGCCGACACCGCCGGCGTCGCCGACGACCACGCGCGCTTCAAGGCGATCGACGGCGCCCGCAAGCGGCTCGTCGAGGAGTGCGAGCGTTCGGGGGAGCTCCGCTGCGAGGTGGCGACCTTCTACGGCGGCAGCGAGTTCCGCCGCTTCGCCTACCGCGAGCTCCGCGACGTCCGGCTCGTCTACGCCCCGCCCTCCGCGATCGGCGAGTTCGGCGGCGAGGTCGACAACTGGATGTGGCCGCGGCACACCGGCGACTTCGCGCTGCTGCGGGTGTGGGCCGGTGCGGATGGCCAGCCGGCGCCCCGCGGGGCCGGCAGCCAACCGCT
>CAZMML010000819.1:0-2568 GCA_964567335.1 uncultured Nannocystis sp.
GACGGTGATGGTCTTTCACGCGATCGGGATCAACCAGACGACCAACCACATCCTCGTCGCCGCGCTGGTGATCGTGCTGTCGTACCTGATGATCAGCCGCGTCCGCTTCCGCTCGATGAAGGACGTCAAGCTGACCAAGCGGACCACGGCGATCATCGGCCTGGTGCTCGCCAGCGCGGTGATCGTGGCGGTGCGGATCTCGCAGCCGGCGGTGCTCATGTTCCTGGTCGCCTGCTACATCTCGCTGGGGCTTATCGAGGAGGTGATCCTGATCCGGCGCTCCCGCGTCGAACGCCGGGCGGCGGCCGCAGCGGCGGCCCAGGTCGACGACGATGTCCCGAGCGAGTCCGAGGTGCTCGCGGAGCTCGGGGTCGATGAAGAGGCGCCAGGCCCCCAGGTGAGCGCGCACCCCTGAGCGGCTTCCGCGGCGCGGGCGATCGGAGGTAGAGTCGCCCCCATGACGCTCTCGTTTCGCAAGCCCGTGCGGGCCGTGGTCACCGGCGGCGGCAGCGGGCTCGGCCGCGCGTTCTGCCTCGAGCTCGCGCGCCGTGGGGCGCGGGTGCTGGTCGCCGACATCGACCTCGCTTCGGCCGAGGAGACGGCGCGAGAAGTCGAGCAGATCGGCGGCAAGGCGATCGCGGCGGCCTGCGACGTCGCGGTGCGGGCGCAGATCGAGGCGCTGGCGGCCCGCGCGGACGCGGAGCTCGGCGGGACGGACCTCCTGATCAACAACGCGGGGGTCGGCACGGGCGGGCCCTTCGACGCGATCCCGCCCGAGGACTGGGAGTGGATCGTCGGCGTGAACCTGTGGGGGGTGATCTACGGCTGTCAGGTCTTCACTCCGCGGATGCGCGCGCAGGGCGGCGGACACCTGCTGAACGTGGCGTCGGCGGCGGGGCTGCTCTCGCCGCCGATGATGGCGCCCTACAACGTGACGAAGGCGGGCGTGGTGGCGTTCTCAGAGACGCTCGCCGCGGAGCTCTCGGCGGTGGGGATCGGGGTGACGGTGCTCTGTCCGACCTTCTTCCGCACGAAGATCGCCGAGCGCTCGCGGCACCACGGGACGCCCGAGGCGGCGGCCCACGTCCAGAAGATGATGGAGAAGGCCCAGGTGCAGGCCCCGGAAGTGGCCCGCTACGCGCTCGACGCGGCGGCGGCGGGGCGCCTCTACGCGCTGCCGCACAGCGACGGGGCCTGGTTCTGGCGGATCAAGCGGCTGGCGCCGGAGCGCTACCACACGCAGCTCTTGCCGCGCTTCTTCAGCCGCTTCATGCGCGGCGACTAGCGGCGGCGGCGCCCCGACGGGGTCTAGCGGACCTGTCCGTCGCGCCAGGTGGCGAGGCGGGCGGCGTCGGCGATCGGCTGCAGCGCGGCGCGGGTGAGGGCGCGGAGGAGCGGCTCGCGGGCGATCGCGCGGGCGAGCGGGGGGCCGCTGGTGTAGTAGAGGCGGACGAGGTCCTGGCCGACGGCGCTGCGCAGGAGGACGCGGTCGCGGAGGGCCCGCAGGGCGCTGACCTCGGCGGTCCAGGGGGCACCGTAGGCGGCGGTGGCGACGACGCAGAAGCTGTCGACCTGCTGGAACTTCTGCGGGTCGGTGGTGATCGCGGCGGTCGCCAGCTCGCTGCGGTTCTTGCACGCGTCCTCGTAGACGACCCCGAACTGGTAGGTGAAGTCGCCCCAGAGCTCGGCGATCTCGACGCGGATCGGGGCGCCAGGATCGGCGGCGATCTCGGCGGCGTCGAAGGTCTGAAGGTGCGCGGCGGGGAGCTGGTCGGCGGTGAGCGGATCCTCGCCGGTGCGGTGATAGACGTGGACGTGGGCGAGCTGAAGGTCGGCGGCCTGCGACGGCAGCTCGAAGCTGAGGGCGACGCGGTCGAAGGAGAGGCCCTCGAGGGCGAGCTCGGTGGGGGCCGCGAGGGGGCGGGGGGCGCAGTGGCCCCAGCCGCCGCCGACGCCGTCCGGGCCGTAGGCGTAGACGCCCCAGCGGAAGGTCTCGCCCTGGAGCTCGACGAGGCGCAGGCGATCGGCGCCGCTGCCCCCGTCGCGGCTGATCGTGTCGTCGGGCGGGTGGAGGGTCCCGCTGGCGCCGTCCCAGTCGCCGTAGCCGGCGTACTCGGCGGCCCCGACGAAGCCCTGGACGGCGGGGTCGAAGGTCACCTGGTAGACGACCGATGGTTGGCCGAGGTACTCGATGCCGTAGGCGAAGAGGCGCGGGTCGACGAAGTGGTCGTCCTCGCGGTCGAAGTCGTAGTGGGGGTTCTCGTCGTGCTCGAGGGCGATCTCGATGTAGGCGGTGAGCGGGCCGCGAGCGGCGACCTCGGGGGGGATCAGGGCGGAGGTGTACTCGAGGCGCTCGTCGACGGGGGTGGCGGCGGTGACCGCGTCGAGGTCGTTGAGCGCGCCGAACTGCTGGACGTCGGGGGCGTCGAGGTTCGGGTCGGCGGCGAGGATGTCGTTGCGCGGCGGGTAGACGCTGGTGGCGCCGTCGGGGTCGAAGCGGCCCTTGTCGGACTGGAAGACCTGCGGCGAGGGGCAGGTCATGGTGTCGACGGCGATCGTCGCGTGCTC
>CAZMML010000820.1:0-2567 GCA_964567335.1 uncultured Nannocystis sp.
GGCGGGGTGGGCGAGGAGGAGGAGCGGCGAGAGGGCGGCGAGGAGCCGACGCGACGACATGAGAGGAGGGTGCCGCGGACGCGGACGAGGAGCCTGCGCAGAAATCACGCGCAGGCGGTCGGGCCGGCGGCGGATCGTGCGCGGCTCACCACGACTTGCTGGTGGCGGCGACCCAGGGCTTGATCGGGGCGGGGCTGCCGGGGCCCTTGAAGTGCGGGCGCGGGATCATGCCAGGGCAGGCCCCCATGCAGTCGCAGGTGGCGGGGGAGAGCGGGTCGTCGAAGGTGACGTCGTAGCCGAGGCCCTGGACCTGCTGGACGCAGCTCTTGAGCGGGCAGTAGGTGTCGTCGCACTGGGTCTGGCTGATGAAGAGGGTACGCGGCGAGTTGGGGGAGGCGGGGGTGGCCACGGCCTTGCAGGGGGCGTTGTTGTACTCGGCCCAGTCGACGTAGACGCCGGCGAGGTAGGGCTGGTTCATGGGGTCGAGGGCGGCCTCGACGCCCCACCCGGCGTTGTTGTTGCTGCCCTCGACGAAGGCCTTGTGGTGGTCGAACTGGACGTTCGCGGCGGCCTCGAGGAGGATCTCGTGGACGTTGAGGGCGTTGACGTTGTGGGGGACGCCGAAGCCGCCCTTGGGGCAGGCCATCGGGCCCATGTTGCCGTCGGAGTTGACGTAGATCGTGATCGCGCCGTCGTTCGTGGAGAACTGGTTGACGAACCACCCGCCGATCACGAGGATCGCGCCGGAGGTGTCGCCGGCGGGGACGTCGACGTGGAAGGGGACGCCCGAGGGGGTCATGTGATCGCTCGGACCGGCGGGCCAGAGGTTCTGCGGGGGGGGCGGACCGAAGGGGTCGTTGGGGTCGCCGCCGGTGGTGGTGCTCGTCGTCATCGCCGTGGTGCTCGGATCGGTGGTCGTGCTCGGGTCGACCGTGGTGGTGCCCGGGGTGGTGGTGCCGGGGTCGGTCGAGGAGGCGGGTCCGGTCGAGGCGTCGGTCGAGGCGTCGGTCGAGGCGTCGGTCGAGGTCGGGTTCGCGGTCGTGCTCGCGCTCGAGGTCGAGCTCGTCGAGGTCGTGGCGGTCCCGGTCCCGAAGGAGGGGTCGGTGTTTTGGTCGTCGCCGCAGGAGATGGCGAGGAGGAGGGCCGCGAGGGGGAGCCGCGATCGTTGCATGCGAAAGTCCATTTCGCCCGCGACGATCGCACGCCGGGCGGGCGGCCGCAAGGCGTGCGCCCGTGCGCCCGTGGGACGCGGCCGGCTAGGCTTCTGCGGCGCGGCTGCTGAAGCGGTAGCCGACGCCGCGGAGGGTCTCGACGTACTGGGCAGCGGGCCCGAGCTTCTTGCGCAGGCGCTGGACGTGGGTGTCGACGGTGCGGGTGGTGGCGTCGCTGGAGACGCCCCAGACGTCGCTCAGGAGGACCTCGCGGGACTGCACGCGGCCGCGGCGGGCGAGCAGGGTCGTCAGCAGGCGAAACTCGATCGCGGTGAGGTCGACCGGGCGGCCCTCGACCCAGACCTGGTGCCCCTCGAGGTCGACCCGGAGCCCTTCGTGGCGCTGCTCGCGCTCGACCACGGGCTCGGGGTCGTCTCGCCGACGACGCAGCACTGCGCGGACGCGCAGGAGCAGCTCGCGTACGCTGAAGGGCTTGGTGACATAGTCGTCGGCGCCGAGCTCGAGCCCGACGACGCGATCGATCTCGTCGGCGCGGGCGGTGACGATGATCACCGGGATCGACCGCGTCGCCTCGTTCATCCGCATCTTGCGGCAGATCTCGATCCCGGCGGTGTCAGGGAGCATCCAGTCGAGCAGGACGAGGTCGGGCGGCGGGACGCGGCTCAAGTGAGCGAGCGCCGCGGCGCCGGTCTTCGCGGTGAGCACGTGGTAGCCCTCGCGCTCGAGCGCATAGCAGAGCGAGTCGACCAGGTCGCTCTCATCGTCGACGACGAGGATCGTGGGGCTCATAGTCAGGCTAGCGTGCTCGGTCGAGATTGCGCGGGCGCGACGCGCTCGCGACTTCCCGGCAACACGGTCGTGACGGCGGCCCGACGTCGCCAGCCAGGGACGGCTTGGACACGTCGGGAGCGCCCAGGACGCGCCGACGGACGCATGTCCGCTCGAGTGCGACCCCTCGTCGCACCTCCGGGTACGTATGGCGGCAGTGTAGCGAGGCTTCGAAGATCCCGCGCGTGCGGCGCAGCGTCGATCTTCGAAGCCCACGTAGCGAGAGGCTGTCAGTCCGAGGCCGCCGCCCGCGGATCGTCAGGCACCGGGCGGGAAGACCTTGCCGGGGTTGAGGATCCCGGCGGGGTCCCAGGCGCGCTTCAGATCGAGCTGGAGGCGCTGGAGGGCGCCGCTCTGCTCGAGCGGCATGTAGGGGCGCTTGGCGAGGCCGATGCCGTGCTCGCCGGAGAGGGTGCCGCCGAGCTCGACGGTGACGCGGAAGAGATCGGCGACGCAGCGCTCGACGCGGTCGTGGACGTCGTGGCCGTCCTTCGGGTCATACAGGAAATTGACGTGGAGGTTGCCGTCGCCGGCGTGGCCGAAGCTGGCGACGTCGACGCGGTGGCG
>CAZMML010000821.1:0-2566 GCA_964567335.1 uncultured Nannocystis sp.
GCGGCTGAAGCGCCTGGGCGTGCCGTCCGCGGGCGCGGCGGAGATCGCGGCGCCCGCGACCGCGAGCCCGCGGATCCGGCCGTGCGCGAGCGGGAGATCGTCGACCCCGACCTGGGGCGCCGAGAGGCCGAGGACGAAGTCGCCGGCCGGAGCGACCTCGCCGGTGCGGATCACGGCGAGGTCGTCGAGGGCGCAGCGGAGCTCGCCGCGGCCGCCGACCCACGACAGGCGCAGCCGGTGCGGGCCGGCGCGGAAGGGCATGACCTCGACCTTGCGTCCCTGGCCGATGAAGCAGCCGACCGAGAGGTGATGGCCGGCGGGCGGGCCGCCGCCGCCGCGCGCCAGCTCGACCCCGAGCCGCCACGGCCCGCGCGCGAGGCCCACCTCGAAGCGTCCGCCCCAGTCGAGCTCGAGCACCTCGAGGTCGAACTCGAGGTCGAGGACCTCGCCGTCCCAGCGCAGGGGCAGCGTGGCGAGCTCACCCTGGCCGGCGAGCGCGAGGAGCTCGAGTCCGGGCTCGTACGCGCCGAGTCGCGCGAGCTCGGGGGCGCGGATCGCGATCGCGGGGTCGACTCGCCTGCCGTCGATCGGGGCCGCGCGCTCGCCGAGCCTGTCGAGCAGGGTCTGCGCGCGCGACGGGAGGTCGGCCCGGAGGGCCTCCAGCTCGCTGAACGCGTGGACGTCGGTCAGCGCGTCGACGGCGATCCGGAGCTGCTCCGGCGCGAGACCGCGGCGGGCGACGAGGCGGCGGGCGAGCCCCGCGGCGGCGCGGCGATCGTCCCCGGCGAAGAGCTCGATCGCCCGGGTCAGGGCCGCCGCGCCGACGGGGCCGGGGCGGTCGCCGAGCACGGCGAAGACGTCGGCCGCGTCGGCCGCGAGCCCGACGCTGACGAGCGCCTCGGCCCGCTCCCAGGTCCGCCGCGTCGCGCCCTCGACGAGCGCCGGTGGGTCGGCGGCGGCCGTCAGCGGCTCGAAGACGCGGGTCGGCAGCGGCGAGGAACCTGCCCCGAGGAACCACCCGCCCAGCTCGTCGCGGACCCACAGCTCCGCGCCCAAGTCGCCGTCGAGCTCGCAGACGTCGAGGAGCCGGAGGTCAGGGACGAGGTGCTCGGCGAGCGAGCCGTCCTCCGCCTGCAGAAAGAAGTGGAGCCCGACCTCCGAGGAGGCCGTGAGGTCCTGCAGGCCGTCGCCGTCGAGGTCGACGGCGCGGAGGTCGAGGACGCGGGGCGACTCCCGGGCCGTGTCGACGACGAGGCCCGCGGGGCCGAGGTGAGAGCGGACCAGGAGGTCGGGGCCGCGGGTCAGCGGCAGGGTCCCGAAGGGCCGGCCGGCCGAGACGATCGTGGGTGCCCCCGTCGGATCGACGAGCACGGCGAGCTTGCGCGTCCCGACCCGGACCCGCCCGACGGCCTGCGGCGCGTCGGGAGCCCCGGCGAGGACCTGCAGCTCGTAGCTCCCCCAACCAAAGGAGCCGGCGACGAGCTCAGGGGCGCCGTCTCGCGCGAGGTCGGCGACGACGAGCGCGTGCTGCTCGGCGTGCATGACCTCGGACGGCGGGTGCAGCACCCGCGACGGCGCCTCCGCCGGCTCGGCGACCCGCAGGCTGTTGGCATAGGGGCCGATGCCGGTGTAGCGCTCGAGCACGCCGTCGCGGTCGAGGTCGCCGAGCGCGACCGCCATCACGGCGCTGTCGAACGCCTCGATGAAGCGCGGGGCCTCATCGCGGTCGGGGTCGACGCGGTAGATCTCCCGCGGGGCCCCCTCGATGTGGTTCGTGAACCAGGCGTGCCCGCCCTCGACCGCGAGCAGGACGTTGTGGCCCGGCAGCGGCCACGCGCGTACGGGCGATCCGTCGCCGCGGACCCGCGCGAGGCGCTCCGGGCCGACGAGCAGGAGGTCGCCACCCGGCAAGACGACGCCCATCTCGGCCCGCGGCGCCGGCCGGGCCGCCGCGAAGAGCCCGCGCAAGGGCTCGACCTCCGGGCTGGTCGCCGCGGCGGCGTCGACGTCCCGCCGCGCGAGCGCGAGCGCGGTCCGCTCGTGCGCTCCCCGCTCGGGGGGGAGGCGCGCCAGCACGGCGGCGAGCGCCGTCCAGCGCCGCTCGGCCGCGAGCTGGGGCGCGAGGGCAGCGAGCGCCGCCCACGTGTCTTCGAAGTCCTGCGCGGCGGTCCACGCGTTCGCCAGGGCGCGACGCCGGGCGGCCCCCCCGAGCCGCTCGGCCCGCCAGCGCCACGCCGCCGGCAACGCGTGGGTGCCGTCCTGGGCTGGGTCGCGGACGAAGACGTCGAAGGCCCGCTCGAGCTCCACGCGGCTCGCCGCGCCGCCGCGCTCGAGCGCCTGCAGCGCGGCGAGCTGGGCGGCGGCCCGGGCCTCGACCGCGGCCGACTCGCGGGCGCGCACCCACGCGGCGACGAAGAGGACGAGGGCGACCGCGAGGGCGGCGCCGACGACAGCGAGGCCGAGCGCGGGCGCGAGCCGGCGGGCGTGCGCAGCGAAGACGTGTCGCAGGTCGCCGGCGAGCGCCTCGACCGGCCGGTGCTGTAAGTAGCGCCGGAGATCCGCGGCG
>CAZMML010000822.1:0-537 GCA_964567335.1 uncultured Nannocystis sp.
ACCCTCCACCTCGAGAACAGCACCTTCGACGCCGCCTACTTCGCCGCCCTCGACGCCTTCGCCGCCGCCTTCGAGGCCCACGGCGGCCGCCTCACCTTCGAGCCCCGCGACCAGGTCGTCGCCGCCGCCGCCGGCCCGCCGATGCTCCTCGACTGGAAGACGCTCGAGGCCCGCGGGCACTCGGTCGGCTCGCACGCCGCGATCGGCGGGACCAAGCCGATCCCGCTCGACATGTTCACCGCCCAGGCCAAGATGCGCCACGACCAGCTCGCGCCGCGGGTCGGTCGCCTCGACCACATCTCCGGCAACTGCGGCGCCGTCGACTGGGTCAAGGGCGTCGTCGACGCCGGCTTCACCGCGACCACCGCCGCGACCGTCCTCTGCCTCTACTCGATGGACCCCGCCGACCGCCCGGCCCCCTTCATGGACCTGAACTGCAGCGGCCCGACCGACCCGGTCTGCCACCAGTCCTACCCGACCGACCTCCCCGCCAGGCTCCACCCCTGGCGCGCCGGCAGCGGCGCCGACTGGCTCACC
>CAZMML010000822.1:547-2564 GCA_964567335.1 uncultured Nannocystis sp.
TCACCGACGACCCCGCCGGCGCCCTCGTCGTGCTGCCCGGGAGCGGCACCCTCCCCTGCCTGCAGGAGGAGGCCGAGAGCCCCGGCGACGTCCTGCCGATGTGCGAGCTGACCGCCGGGGACCTCGACCTCGCCCTCGCCGACCTCGACGCCGCGATCGCCCTCGCCGACCCGGACCTCGTCAACACCTTCTACTGGGTGTGGGGGAGCTGGTCGCTCGGACCCACCGAGGCGCCCGTGCTCGAGGACTTCCTCGGCGAGATCGACGCCCGCGTCGCCCAGGGTCAGGTCCAGTGGGCCAGCGTCGGCGACATGCTCGACGCCTACGCCGCCTGGGTCGCCGCCCACCCCTGACCCGCTTGGCGGCGGTCCCCGCGGCCCGCTACCCTCGGGTCGATGGAGCGGAGCCCCGACCTCGAGCCGACCACCCCGGAGCAGCGGACCTGGAACCGGTGGAGCCTCGCCGCCCTGTGGGTCGGCATGAGCGTCTGCGTCCCGACCTACATCCTCGCCGCGACGCTGATCGCCTCGGGGATGAACTGGTGGCAGGCGATGCTGACGATCTTGCTCGGCAACCTGATCGTCCTCGTGCCGATGGTCCTCTGCGGCCACGCCGGCACCCGCTACGGCGTCCCCTTCCCCGTCTTCGCCCGCGCGGCGTTCGGGATCCGCGGCTCCCACGTGCCGAGCCTCGCGCGCGCGCTGGTCGCCTGCGGGTGGTTCGGGATCCAGACCTTCATCGGCGCCAAGGCGCTCTCCGAGCTGATCGGCCTGCTCTGGCCGGCGTGGAGCCAGCTCGGCGGCGGCGTCACCTTCATCGGCATGGGCCTCCCGCTCTGGATCGCCTTCGTCGCCTTCTGGCTGCTCAACGTCGTCTTCGTCGTCAAGGGCACCGACTCGATCAAGTGGCTCGAGAACGTCGCCGCGCCCTTCCTGATCGCCGTCGGCCTCGCGCTCCTCCTCTGGGCCGCCGGCCGCGCCGGCGGCCTCGGCGAGGTCCTCGCCCGCTCGAGCGCGCTCGCGGGGGGCCCGGTGGACCTGCCCCTCGGGACCTGGCTCCTCACCGTCTTCTTGCCCGGGCTGACCGCCATGGTCGGCTTCTGGGCGACCCTCTCGCTCAACATCCCCGACTTCACCCGCTACTGCCGCGACCAGCGGGAGCAGGTCTACGGCCAGCTCCTCGGCCTGCCGACCACCATGCTCCTCTTCTCCTTCATCGGCGTCGCCGTGACCTCGGCGACCGTGATCCTCTACGGCGAGCCGCTCTGGGACCCGGTGAAGCTCGTGATCCGCATGTCCCACGAGACCGGCTCCACCGCCCTCGCCGTGCTGGCGATGCTCACCCTCGCGATCGCCACCCTCTCGACCAACATCGCCGCCAACGTCGTCGGCCCGGCCAACTCGCTCGCCGCCGCCTTCCCGCGCGCGCTCGACTTCCGCCGCGGCGGCCTCGTCGCCGCCGCCTTCGGCGTGCTCCTCTGCCCCTGGCTCCTCCTCGACGCCTACACCTCCTGGCTCATCAGCTACTCCGGCCTCCTCGGCGCCGTCAGCGGCGTCCTCCTCACCGACTACTGGATCGTCCGGCGCACCGAGCTCGACCTCGCCGGCCTCTACGACGAGCGCGGCCCCTACGCCTACCGCGGCGGCTTCAACCCGGACGCCGCCCTGGCGATGGCCGCCGGCGTCGCCGTCGTGCTCCTCGGCAAGCTCGTCCCTGGCCTCGAGTTCCTGTTCCAGGGCGCATGGTTCTCGGGCTTCCTCGTCTCCGCCGCGGTCTACCTCGCGCGGACACCCCGCGCGTGAGCGCGCGCCTCGACCGCGCGACGCCGCCGCGTATACTGCCCCTCATGCGCGCGCTCCCTTACCTCCTTGTCTTCTCCTCCGGGCTCGCCCTCGCCGCGTGCGAGGGCAAGTGCATCGACGGCGGGCCGGGCTGCAACCAGACCCTCGACCCATCGGCGACCACCGACCCGACCACGATGGAGCCCACCACCACCCACCCGACCACCGCCCGCAGC
>CAZMML010000823.1:0-2562 GCA_964567335.1 uncultured Nannocystis sp.
GCCGCCGGCGCTGCCGACGCGGCGAGGCGGGCCGACCCTCGGGCTGCTCGGCCGCGACGGGGCGTGGGCCGACCTCTGTGAGTGTCTCGCGGCGGCGGGTCGCGGGCCGGCGGTGGCGCTCGTCCGCGGGCCCTCGGGGATCGGGAAGTCGTCGCTGGTCCGCGCCTTCCTCGAGGCCGCGCAGGCGGGGGCGCTCGGGGGCGCGCCCGCGGCGCGGGTGCTCGCGGGCCGCTGCCACGAGCGGGAGCAGGTCGCCCACAACGCCTTCGACAGCGTGATCGACGCGCTCACCGGGCTGCTGTTGGGGCTCCCGGCGCGCGAGGCCGCGGCGCTGATCCCGAGGGACATCGCCACGCTCGCGCGGCTCTTCCCGGGCCTGCGCCGGGTGGCGGCGATCGCCGAGGCCTACGCGCTCGCGCCCCGCGGCGAGCCCGGCGCGGCGAGCCTGCGCGAGGCCGTCGATGTCCTCCGGGACATGTTCTCACGCCTCGCCGCGAGCGCGCCGCTGGTGCTCGCCGTCGACGACGCCCACTGGGCGGACGCTGACAGCGTCGGGCTGCTCATGGAGCTGCTGCGGGGCGCCGGGGCGCCGCCCTGCGTGGTCCTGCTGGTGGCGCGCGAGGAGGAGGGTGAGGAGCTCGGGCGCCTCCTGACGGCGCTGCGGCGGGACGAGGTGACGGTGCGCGAGGTGACGCTCGCGCCGCTCCGGCACGATCAGGCGGCGGCGCTGGCGGAGGTGCTGCTGCGCCGGGCGCCGCTGGAGCTCGACGAGGCGGCGCTGCGCGGGGCGGCGGCCGCCGTGGCCGCGGAGTCGGGCGGGGTGCCGCTCTTCGTCCGCGAGCTGGTCCACCACCTCCGGCTGCGCCGCTTCGAGGGGGCCCAGGCGGGGCCCCCGAGCTTCGACGAGATGATCGCGGCGCGCCTCGCCGGGCTCTCTCCGGTCGCCCTGCGGCTGGTCGAGGCGGTCGCGGTGGCGGGTCGACCGCTGGAGATCGAGGTCGCGGCCGAGGCCGCTGACGCGGGCGCAGGCCGGCGCGAGGTGCAGGCGCTGCGGGCGGCGCACCTCGCCCGCGCCGGCAATTCGAGCGCGGGCGAGGTGATCGAGCCCTACCACGAGCGGATCCGGCGGGTGGTGCTCGCCCACATCGACGCGGCGCGGGCGCAGGCGCTGCACGGCCTGCTCGCGGAGATCCTGCTGCGGCGCCCCGGCGTGCCGCTGGAGCGGATCGCGGGGCACCTGCGGGCGGCCGGTGATCGCAGTCGCAGCGCCGAGCTGACCCGCCTCGCGGCGGGTCGAGCGGTCGAGGCGATGGCGCTCCGGCGCGCGGCGACCCTCTACCGCGAGGCGGCAGAGCTGCTGCCCGCAGGCGATGAAGAGGGCCGAAGGGACATGCTCGTACGGTCCGGCGAGGTGCTCGCCGCCGGCGGACACGGGAGCGAGGCCGCGGAGTGCTTCCTGCTCGCGGCGGCGGAGGCTCCGCTCCTGGTGGCGATCGCCCTGCGCCAGCGCGCGGCGGAGCAGCTCCTGCGCGACGGGGAGCTCGATCGCGGCCGACCCCTGCTGCGCCAGGTGCTGGCCGAGCTCGGCGCGCCGATCCCGAAGGGCCCGGCGGCGCGGGCGCTGCGGGCGCGGCGTCTCGAGGTGGAGCTTCGCTGGCGCGGCCGCTCCTTCGTGCCGCGCAGATCCGCGGAGATCGACCCCGAGGTGCTGCTCCGCCTCGACGCGCTCGGGGTGGCCCGTCGCGCGCTGCTCGACTGGGACCCGCGCAGCTTCCACACGGAGCAGCAGGCGCACCTGCTGCAGTGCCTGGCGGTCGGCGAGCCCTCGCGGATCGCCAGGGCCCTCGCGGGTCACGCGGCGGCCCTGTCCCACTGGGGCGATCGGGACGAGGAGGTGGCGGAGGCGCTGAGCCTGGCGCGCTCGCTGCAAGCGCAGTTCGGCGGGGGCGGGCGGGCCCTGATCGCGCTCTGTGGCGGCGTCGCGGCCCACAACGCGGGCGACTTCCTCGGCGCGTGCGGGGAGCTCGGGCGCTCGGGGGCGGAGCCGACGACGCGGGTGACGACCTTCCTGGTGCGCACGCGGGCGGCCTGGCTGCACAGCGCGCTCTTCCACGTCGGCGACGTGCGCGGGCTGTCGGCCGCCGCCGAGGCCGGCGCCGGGGGGCGGCGGGCGGGCGGCGACCGGGCGGGTGAGCTGCGCCAGCGGGCCAACCTCGCGGTGCTGGCGGCGCTGGCGAGCGACGCCCCCGAGGAGGCGAGGCGCGTCCTGGCGGCGGCAGAGCGGCACGCGTCGGGGGCCTGCGAATTCTCGTGCGGCCACGCGTACCTCGCGGCGCGCCTGATCGAC
The DNA here is from genome assembly GCA_964567335.1 of uncultured Nannocystis sp. Lineage (GTDB taxonomy): Bacteria > Myxococcota_A > Polyangia > Nannocystales > Nannocystaceae > Nannocystis. The sequence continues at coordinate 2,348 of CAZMML010000823.1, forward strand.
CTCTACGAGGGCCCGGGCGCGTCCGCGTCCGCGCGCGCGCGGGCGGCCTGGCCGGAGTATGTCCGCGGCCATCTGTTCCGCGGGCACTTCGGCCGCGTCGCTGGTCGGTACTGGCGTGCGAGCGCGGGGCTGAAGGCGGCCCGCGAGGGCGCTCGGGGGGTCTTCGCGCTGGCGCTGGGCGCGGCGGAGGTGGCTGACGCGCTGGCCGCCGAGGG
>CAZMML010000824.1:0-2560 GCA_964567335.1 uncultured Nannocystis sp.
ATCTTGGCCTTGAACGAGAAGGCCTGCAGGTCCAACGCGGGGTCGACGACGTGGTCGCCGAGCTCGACGGCGTCGAGCGCCATCTCGCCGAGGAGCATGCCGATCGCGTCGGCCTTGTCGAAGGAGGCCGACTGGAAGGTGTCGCCGTCGGGGGTGACGACCTTGGCGCCGAGCGGGGTCATCATGCCGCCCACGGCGGCGTTGATGTAGAGGCAGGGGCCGCCGAGGCCGGGCTTGCTCGGGGCCTTCTTCCACTTGCTCCCGAGCTCCATCGTCCGCCGCACGCCGTGGACGAAGTCGGCGGTGAAGAGGTGGCTCTTGTCGGCGACGGTCTCGGGGTGGCTGCCGAAGCTGACCAGGGTGGCGATCGTGCCGTCCTTGTCGTCGACGAAGCGGATCGCGCCGAGCATCTCGTCGACGACCCAGGGATCGCGCGCGTCGCGGATGACGTTGGCGACGCCGTTGGCGTGGTAGGTCGAGACATCGACCTCGCCGACGACCATCTCCTTGACGTGCGTCTTGGCGGCGTCGGCGGCGAGGACCGCCTCGACGACGGCGGCGCGGACCTGGTCGCGGTAGGCGGGGTCGTAGCCGGAGACGCCCGGCACGGGGCCCCACAGGCCCATGGTGTCCGGGCCCTCGTGGTTGTGGATCGCGTGGATCAAGAGGTAGTCGACCTCGGCGCCCTTCTGCGCGAGCATCTCGCGGACGGCGATGACGTCGTCGACGAAGTAGCCGATCAGGTCGAGGGCGACGACCGCCACGCGCGTGTTGCCCTGCTCGAGCACGAGCGCGCGGGCGGAGAGGCCGTCGCCCTCGCCGATCAAGCCGACGTCGGGGCCGCGGACGCCCTTGGCGGCGCGCGCGTTCTGGAAGCCCGCCATCCAGCTCGCCTGCAGCTTGCCGTCGCCCTCGCCGGCGTCCTTGACCTTGTAGCCGGGGTCGCCGGGGCAGAGGCGGTCGCAGCCGCAGTCGAGGATCGCGTCGTTGAGCAGGTCGTAGACGGCGTTGTTGTTCTTGTCGACCCAGCTCTCGAAGCAGGCGGGGAGGATCGAGCGGACCGCGGCCCCGGCCTGGAGCTGGGTGTCGGGGCTCTCCTCGCACCCGGGATCGCCAGGGCACACGAGGTCGGGCTTGGTGTCCGGCGGGGGCGGGGGCGGATCGCCCGTGGTGCTGGACCCGCCGCTGCTGGACCCGCCGGTGGTCCCGGTGGTGCTGGTGCCGTCGGTGGTGCCGGTGCTCGCGGTGGTGGAGGTGGACGTACTCGGGTCGCCGGTGCTCGTCTCGGTGGCGCTGACCTGGCCCTGGGTGCCGGTGGCGTCGGTGGTGGTCGGCGCGCTGGTGGTGGTGGTCGTGGTGGTGGTGGTCGTCGTCGACCCGGTCGAGCCGGTTTCACCGGTGCTCGAGGCGCTCTCGGTCGGCGGGGTGTCGGCGCAGGCGAGCGGGAGGGCGGCGAAGAGGAGGCTGGCGAGGCGAGTGCGCATGAGGCGGCCGAGGCTAGCGCGCGGATCCGGACGTCGGGGGACCCCAGGGGACTGAAGTGGACGGGCGGGGACTCACGCGGCCGGCTCCCGGGGGTTTGTGGCCGCGGGGCTTCGCGCTACCTTCGCCGCATGGGACGAATCGGCGCCTGCGTGACGGTCCTGATGGCCTGCCAACCCCGCAGCGAGGGGCAGCCGGAGCCGGGTCCCGGCGAGACGCCGGGCTTCACGCTGCGCTCGGAGGCCTTCGCGGCGGGGGAGGCGATCCCGACGAAGTTCACCTGCGAGGGCGAGGACCGCTCGCCGCCGCTGCGATGGTCGGGCGTACCGGCAGGGACCGCGAGCCTGGCGCTGGTGGTGGCGGATCCCGACGCGCCCGATCCGGCGGCGCCGAAGCGGACGTGGGTCCACTGGGTGTTGGTCGACCTCCCGCCGGTCGACGGCGAGCTGCCCGAGGCTGTTACTTCGGACAGGTTGCCGTCCGGGACGCGGACGGGGAAGAACGACTGGGAGCGCGCGGACTACGGGGGACCCTGCCCGCCGATCGGGCGGCACCGCTACTTCCACAGGCTCTACGCGCTCGACGTGAAGCTCCCCGAGCTGAGCGCGCCGACCAGGGCGGAGCTCGAGCGGGCGATCTCGGGCCACGTGCTCGGGCAGGCGGAGCTGATCGGGACCTACCAGAAGACGAAGCCGGCCGAGGGCGACTGACGGCTTGTCGCCTGCTTGGAGGGAGGGCGTGCCAAGTTGTCACGCGCGTCGGCGAGCGCCGCGGGCGTGGCGCCGACTTGCGGGCGGCTCGCCTGGCGCGGATCTTGCGATACAGGTCCCGTGCTCCGACGGGGAGGCTCGTGGGTGGTCGCGTTCGCGCTCGCGTGGGCGTGCGGGGACGCGGGCAGCGCGGTCGAGGCGGCTCCGGAGGCGCCCGCGACGCCGCCGGAGCCGAACCCGGTGGCTCCCGAGGCGCTCCCCGCGGAGGCGGCCCCCGCGGAGGCGCCCCCCGAGAAACTGTCCTGTGAGACCTGTGAGAAGGTCCCGGGCGCAGAGGACGCGACGCCGGAGACGGAGCTGCCGCTGAC
>CAZMML010000825.1:0-2559 GCA_964567335.1 uncultured Nannocystis sp.
GCTCTCGACGGGGAGGCAGGCCTCGGCTTCGGGGTCGGCGGGCACCGGTACTCGGGCCTCTCGGAGGACCCTGGGCCCGCGCGACCCTGGTACACCCGACCTGCAGCCGGCCTCTACGCCGGGGGCGGCGCCGGATATCACTTCAGCTTCTTCGCCCTCTTCGCCCGCACGCGGATCCAGGGCGCCGTCTCTGACGGGCTCCCGGCGACGCTCTTCGGCGCGATCCACGGCGGGATGCAATTCCGGATCGCCCGCCACGTCGACCTCCATGGCAGCGGCGGATGGTTCAACGCCCTGCAGATCCATGACTCGACTGGATTTTGGTTTTGGGACGTGGGGTTAGCGATCTATTTTGATGTGAAGCGCAATGGACTGGGACGCTGAGCTGTCCCCAAAGACAAGGTCGGCGGCCTGTCGCGCTCCGAGCTCCGCTCCAGACGTTAAAGGTCCCTCCATCGTGCCCACCTGGCTGAGATCACCATGGGCCCCTGACACCTCCGCCCCTCCGGCTCGATCCTCACGCAACCCGCGGGCGCGGGCGAGAGGGGCCGGGCGTCCGAACGAAACTCCGCGCCCCGCCCGGGGGTCCGTGACCCCTCGCACGCTCACCTGCGCGGACACGGGCTCCGCAAGAACTCGCAGACACAGTACAAGGCCCTCACGGCGACCGCGGGATGCCTCCTGTGGGGGCACGCGGAGCGCCGCCCGACTGCGGAGGACACCCGCTTCATGGCTGTACATCGGATAAGGAAGGGACTCGACCTCCCGATCACCGGCGAACCAAGGCAGGTCATCGACACTGGCGCCGCGGTGCGTCACGTCGCCCTCCTCGGCGCCGACTACATCAACATGAAGCCGCGGATGGAGGCGAAGGTCGGCGACGAAGTCAAGCGCGGCCAGCTCCTCTTCGAGGATCGCAAGACCCCCGGGGCCCGCTTCACGGCCCCCGGCGCCGGCACCGTGACCGCGATCCACCGCGGCGAGAAGCGGGCCTTCCAGTCGATCGTGATCGCCCTGAACGAGCGCGAGCGCGCCGGTCAAGCTGGCCCCGAGGACATGGTCAGCTTCGCCAGCTACACGGGCAAGCCCGCGGACCAGCTCAGCGCCGACGAGGTCAAGGCGCTGCTCACCGAGTCCGGCCTGTGGGTCGCCCTGCGGCAGCGGCCCTTCTCGAAGGTGCCGAGCCCCGAGACGACCCCGCGCGCCCTCTTCGTCACCGCGCACGACACCCACCCGCTCACCGCGGACGTCGGCACCGTGCTCGAGGGCCACGAGGCCGACTTCCACCGCGGCCTGGTCGTCCTGAGCAAGCTCGCGCCGAAGACCTACCTCTGCCGCGGCCCGATCGGCCGCCTCGACGCCGGCCCCGCGGCGAGCGTCCGCGTCGAGATCTTCGACGGCCCGCACCCCGCCGGGCTCGTCGGCACCCACATCCACATGCTCGAGCCGGTCGACCGCGAGCGCGTCGTGTGGCACATCGGCTACCAGGACGTCGTCGCTATCGGTCGCCTGGTCGCCACCGGTCGCCTCGACGTGTCACGCGTCGTCGCCCTCGGCGGCCCCGCGGCGACCCGCCCGCGCCTGCTCGCCACGCGCCTCGGCGCCTCGCTCGACGAGCTCACCGCCGGCGAGCTCGCCGCCGGCGAGAACCGCGTGATCAGCGGCTCGATCCTCGGCGGCCGCACCGCCGTCGGCGCGATCGAGGGCTACCTCGGGCGCTACGCCAACCAGGTCAGCGTCCTCGCCGAGGGCCGCCACCGCGAGCTGCTCGGCTGGCTCGCCCCCGGCGCGCGCAAGTACAGCACGATCCCCGTCTACCTCGGCTGGCTCGGCAAGCTCTTCGGCAAGCGCTTCGACATGACGACCACGACCAACGGCTCACCGCGGGCCATGGTCCCGATCGGCATGTACGAGCGGGTCATGCCGCTCGACATCCTGCCGACCTTCCTGCTCCGCTCGCTGCTGGTCGGCGATGTCGACCGCGCGATCCAGCTCGGCGCGCTCGAGCTCGACGAAGAGGACCTCGCGCTCTGCACCTTCGTCGACCCAGGCAAGGCGGACTTCGGCGCCTGCCTGCGCAAGAACCTGACCGAGATCGAGAAAGAGGGCTGACGCAGATGTTGCGAAAATTCCTCGACAAGCTCGCCCACTCCTTCGAGAAGGGCGGAAAGTACGAGAAGCTCTACCCGCTCTACGAGGCGGCGGACACCTTCCTGTACACGCCGGCCGACGTCACGAAGCGCGACTCCCACGTGCGCGACGCGCTCGACCTCAAGCGCATGATGATGACCGTCGTCGTCGCGCTGCTCCCCTGCGTCCTCTTCGCCATGTACAACACGGGGCTCCAGGCGCACCTGAAGATCGCCCTCGGCGCGACCCCGCTCGACAACTGGCAGACCGGCCTCTATCAGCTCCTCGGCCTCGGCTTCGATCCGACCAGCGCGCTCGCGTGCTTCGTGCACGGCGCGATCTACTTCCTGCCGATCTACATCGTCACGATGTTCATCGGCGGCCACTGCGAGGTCCTCTTCTCGCTCGTCCGCAAGCACGAGGTCAACG
>CAZMML010000826.1:0-2559 GCA_964567335.1 uncultured Nannocystis sp.
TTCTCCAAACCCAGGGCGAGAACCTGGGTCCAGCCGGGGAATGGCACGGCGACTTTCGGGCGATATTATCCCTGCAATCTCGCGCATTTGGCTGCTGCTTGTGGGCTGCCGGGTGCGGGCGAGATGCAGGGATCAGGAGAAGCTGTACTGATCGCTACGGGCGTCCGACGACGCGCCCAGGTGCTGCTCGGGCGCCATGTAGGCCGGCGTGCCGAGCACCGACCCATCGACCGTGAGCCCGATGGCCGCCCGCGGGTCGGCGTGGCCCGCGCCGCCGCCGAGCTGGCGGGCGAGGCCGAAGTCGGCGATCTTCACCTGACCGCGCTCGTCGATCAGGATGTTGTCGGGCTTGAAGTCGCGGTGGATCACCCCGGCCGCGTGCGCTGCCGAAAGGCCCGCGGCGGCCTGAAGGAACACCTCGAGGATCGCCTGGACCTCGCGCGGCGACTCCTCCAGCCAGGCGCGTAGCGTACGGCCGTGGACGTACTCCATCGCCAGGTACACGCCGCCCTCGGCGTTGCCGACGTCGTGGATGTGGACGACGTGCTGGTGCGAGAGACGGGCCATCGCCTGCGCCTCGCGCCGTAGCCGCTCCTGTCCCCCGGGACCGGCGCGCTCGCCGAGGATCAGCTTGATCGCGACCTTGCGGTCGAGCTGCGGATCGTAGGCCGCATAGACGACCCCCATGCCCCCGCGTCCGAGCTCGCCGAGGATCAAGAACCGTCCGATCTGCTCCGGCGACGAGGGCGACGAGGGTGGCCCCGAAGACGTCGTCGTCGCGCTCTGCTCGCCGGTCGCCGCGAGCGTGCGCGCCAGCTCTGCCGAGCTGTGATCCACCTGCCCGCCCATCCGCCCGGACGAACGATACCACGCGGTGCCGCGCCCACGCCGACGCGATCCCGCGCGCACGAGCTCGGCGCCGGTCGGTTCGCCGACGCGCCGCGCCCCCGCGGCCCCGACGTCTCCTTCGCGCCGGATAAACCTTCGGGCAGGTCACATCCGCCTCGCCGCTGCGGCGGGGTCTCCCGACCGCGCCCAGGCCCGCGACGCTGGGGATCGCGAGCGGCGTCCTCGCGCGCGCATGCTCGCGCCGACGGGCTGCGTCGGACGCTGGTCAGGCGGCTGGGTCGCGCGGGGCGATGACCATCGGCAGCCCGGTGGCGAGGCCGAGGGTGCCGCGCATCTCCCAGCGCGGCTGGTAGCCCGGGCGCAGCCGCGGCGCGAAGCGCTGCGCGAGCAGGTCGAGGAGGAGGTGGCTCTCGAGCAAGGAGAAGTTGTTGCCGATGCAGATCCGCGGGCCGGCGGCGAAGGGGTGGTAGGCGTGGGGGTGGCGCGCGGCCTCGCGTTCGGGCGTCCAGCGCTCGGGCTCGAAGGCCTCGGGGCGCTCCCAGAAGTCGGGGTGGCGGTGCGTGAAGTAGGGCGAGAGCATCACCGCTGCGCCCGCGTGGACGTCGAAGCCGCCGATCTGATCCGCCTCGACGGCGTCCCGCACGTAGACGGGCGCGGCCGGGTAGAGCCGGAGGACCTCCTTGAGCACCTGCAGGGTGTAGGGGAGCCGCTTGAGGTCCTCGACGGTCGGGGTGCGACCGGCGAGCGTACGATCGAGCTCGTCGTGGAGCCGCGCGGCGGCGTCGGGGTTCGCGGCGAGCGCGTACCAGGCGAAGGTCAGGGTGCGCGCGGTGGTCTCGTGGCCGGCGAAGTAGATGGTGAGCGACTCGTCGCGGAGGAGCGTCTCGGACATCGCCGCGCCGGTCTCGTCGTCGCGGGCCTTCATGAGGCGAGAGAGCAGGTCGTCGGGCCAGCGCGCCTCGTCCGTCGCGCGCCGCTGGGCGATCAGGGCGGCGATCGTCCGATGGGCGTAGTCCCGCGCGGCGTGGTAGCGGCGGCTCTCGGCGGTCGGGAGCCAGAGCGGGAGCCGGGGGCCGAACATCCGCGCGTCGACGACGGCGAGCATGGTGTCGGCGGCGTCCTTCATGCGCTCGATCGCCTCGGTCGACTCGGAGCTGAACATCGCCCGCAGGATGATGGAGGCGGTGATCCGGATCATCTCGTCCGAGATCTCGACCTCGGCGCCGGCGCGGGCGAGCTCGGCCCAGCGCTCGACGAGGCGGACGCCGTCGCGGAGCATCAGCGCGGCATAGGCGTGCACGGCCTTGGGGGTGAAGAAGGGCGCCATCAGCTTGCGCTGGCGCCGCCAGAGCTCGCCGTTGCTGGTGACGAGGCCGTCGCCGATCAGGTACCTCCGCACGGGGTCGTAGCTGCGGAGCTTGCCGTAGCGCTGGCGGCCGCTGACGCTCACGTGCTCGACCGCGTCCGGGTGCATGGCGAAGATCAAGGGGCGTCCGAGCCGCACCTGGAATACGTCGCCGTGCTCGCGCCACAGCGCGCCCACGAAGTCGAGGAACCCGCGGGCGCGGAGCCCACGGATGAACCGCCACACGCTCGGGCCGGGGGGCTTCATCGTCGCGGTCCACCCTAGCAGGTCGCGCACACGCGGGGCGCGCGAGTCGGGGAGCACGGGCAACCCGCAGGGCGCACGCGGAGCGACGGAGGAGTCCG
>CAZMML010000827.1:0-2553 GCA_964567335.1 uncultured Nannocystis sp.
CGCGGCCCCGCTGGTCGCCGCGATGTACATCGAGCGGTCCATCGAGACAGATCACCACGTACCGGCGGCGGCACTAGCTTCTGGAGAAGAAGCGGAGCGCGGCGATCGCTCGCGTGCCCGGGGCGAACTCGAGGAACGCGACACCACCGCCGGGCTGATCGAGGAGCGCGAAGCGGAAGGCGGTGATCCATCCGGCGGAGATCACGCGCGAGACCTCGAACGCGAGCGGCTCGCCGCGCTCGCACCAGGCGCGCGCGGGCTCTCGAACGCCCGCGGGGAGATCGACGACGGCGTCCTCGGTGAAGAGCGACGCGGCCTCGCGGTCTCCCCTGGCGAGGGCGTCGGCGAGGCGGCCGAGGATCTGCTCGCCCCGGCCGAAGATCCCGCGCGTGAGGCCGCGGCTGTAGCCGAGGGTCGCGGCGAGGCCCTGGTTCTTCAGCATCCGCATGCTGATGACGCCGAGGGTGACGAGGCCGCGCGGGCCGGCGGTGAGGGCGCCGATCGAGCGGCGGCGGAGGTCCCACACGGCGCGGAGCCGGTGGATCCGCAGGGCCCCGTCCTCGTCCGCGACCTCGTAGATCAAGTAGGCGGGGACCTGCAGCTCGAGGCCGGTGGAGAGGTGGGTGTGGATCACGACGTCGCGGACGACCTCGCGCGCGCCGAAGAGGTCCTCGATCACATCGAAGCGGATCTCGTTGCCGCGGATGAAGGTGTCGTAGAAGGGGCCGAGGGCGGCGCGCTGGTTCGGGGCGGCGCCGACTGGGTCCTCGACGACGCCGTCGCGGGTGAAGAGCGCGAGCCAGCCGTCACGGTCCTGCGCGGCGACGCAGGCGGGGGAGCGCTCGACGAGCTGCAGGAGCCGGGACTGCGCCTCGTTCATGGCCCGGGCATGGTCGCGGCGCGGGCAGGAGAGGTCAAGGGGCGGCGGGTCCGCCGATGAGCTGGTCCGCTGGGATGAAGATCCCGTGGAAGCCGAGCGGCGTGGAGTGCGGGAGGCGGGCGCGGCAGATCGTGCTGAGGTCGCGCGCGTCGAGGACGAGGAGGTCGCAGGTGCGCTCGGCGTCGCGGTAGTGGAGGGAGAGCAGCCAGCCCTCGTCCTCGGCGGCGGCGCCGGGGCGCGGGACGAAGACGGGCTCGCCCGGGAGGTCGGGCGAGAAGTCGCGGAAGATCGTGGCGGCGCGGTCGCAGTCGACGCGGGCGATCCCGGTCGAGTAGGGGAGCTTCTGGCCGATCGGCGAGGCGACCATCCAGGCGTAGCGATGGCGACGCGCGGCGCTCGGGTTGATGGTGGCGAGCTCGCCGGTGTGCTCGGTGAGGGGGGTCTCGTCGACGGCGCCGCGCTCCAGGTCGACGCGGTAGCGGGTGAGGCGCGGGCGCGGATAGCTGTCCTTCGAGACAGATACGGCGTCGAAGCGGGGGTCCTGGCGGGGGAATTCGTCCATGCGGAAGCCGTCGAGGACGAGCTCGCGGCCGTCGTCCGTCTCGTAGCCGCCGGGGAAGTGGAAGATGAAGCAGGGCCTGGCGTCGAAGCGGCGGCTGGCGGTGCCGTGGCGGTCGACGACGAGGATCTGGGTCGGGCCCTGGCCGCCGCGGAGGAGCTCGACGGGGGAGGCGAGGCCGAGGAGCATGCGCGGGAGGTCGAAGGTCGTGGGGCTGAGGAAGAAGACGCGGTAGCGGGCGGTGAGGACGAAGTCGTGGATGAAGTAGCCGCCGGGGAGGTCGATGAAGCTCGGGGCGGCGGGGGCGCCCTCGCGGGAGATCCGGTAGAGGCAGAGGCGCGAGCGGGTGCCGGTGGCGGCGAGGCCGAAGTTGTAGAGCGCGCCGGTGTCGGGGCAGACGCGCGGGTGGGCGGAGAAGGGCAGCTCAGGGGCGACGAGGCGCTCGATGAGGTTGCCGGGGTTGCGCAGGGTGCCGCCGAGGTCGTCGCGCGCGAGGGTTTCGAGGGTCGTGGGATCGATGCGGTGCGGGAGGCCGGCCTCCCACAGGGCGAGGAGCCGACCGGCGTGATAGACGAGGCTGGTGTTGGCGACGTTCTTGAAGCGGGTGCGCAGGAGGTTCTTGCGCAGGCCGCCGGGGATGTTGGTGCCGAAGTTGCGAAAGAGGATCGTGCGCGCGGCCTCCTCGGCGAGGAACTCGCGGGTGCGGACGTAGCGGTTGCGGTAGCGCAGGCCGCCGTCGGTGAAGGCGAAGCGGTTGATGTGGCCGTCGCCGTCGAAGAGGTGGCCGTAGCGCTGACCGTAGAGCTCGAGGCGGCCGGGGCCGTTGCGGAAGAGGACGCCGCGCAGCTCGGCCGGGAGGGCGCCCTCGACGATCGGGAGGGTGCAGTCGAGCTCCTGGGTGACGGACTCGTTGGAGCGGTCGAAGATCGCCTGGAGGTCGGGAGCCAGCATGTGGAGTTGCGAGATAGCCGAGCCGCCGCCGTCGCGCCAGGGGTCATGGACGCGCGGGTCCGTCCCTGTCGCAGGCGAGGCCCACCGCGTGGCGGCGAACCCCGCGGCGACGCGCGCGCCGGTTGCGGGCTCCGATGGGGGAGGTCGACAGGAGCGATGCCAG
>CAZMML010000828.1:0-2541 GCA_964567335.1 uncultured Nannocystis sp.
CGACGGCGGCCGCATCGGGCCGAACATCGCGGCGCCCCGGACACCCAGACCTCCAGAGAGGTCCAACTCCGCAAGCGACCCGTCCGCGGGATCGGCTCAGAGCAGGCTCGCGCGGGCGAAGTTCGTCAGCGACGAGAAGTCCTCGAAGCGGCGCTGGATCGCCGACCGGTCGAGCCCCTTGAGGCGGTCGTACGAGAACCCCTCGACGCAGAACGACGCCATCACCGACCCGTAGATCATCGCCGTGCGCAGCGCGGATCCGTTCGGCTCGATCCCCGGGCGCGCCAGGTAGCCCATGAACCCGCCCGCGAAGCTGTCGCCCGCGCCGGTCGGGTCGACGACCTCCTCGAGCGGCAGCGCCGGCGCCACGAAGATGTCGCCGTCCGCGTCGAAGAGCAGCGCCCCGTTCTCGCCGCGCTTGATCACCACGTTGCGCGGCCCGAGCGCCCGGACCGCGCGCGCCGCCTTGACGATGTTGTGCTCGCCGCTGAGCTGGCGCGCCTCCTCGTCGTTGATGGTCAGCACGTCGACGTGCCGCAGCACCTTGCGCAGGTCGTCGTTGGCGATCGAGATCCACAGGTTCATCGTGTCGAGCCCGACCAGGCGCGGGCGCGTCATCTGCTCGAACACGTCCTCCTGCAGGCGCGGCTGGATGTTGGCCAGGAAGAGGTACTCGCTCTGGCGGAAGGCCGGCGGCAGGCGGGGTTGGAAGTGCTCGAACACGTTGAGGTGCGTCTCGAGCGTCGTCCGGTCGTTCATGTTGTCGTGGTAGCGGCCCTTCCAGCGGAAGGTCAGCCCGTCCTGGACGATCTCGAGGCCCGTCAGATCGACCCCGACCCGGCGCAGGTCCTCGATCGCGTAGCCGGGGAAGTCGCGGCCGACCACGCCGACCAGGCGCACCTGCGTCAGGTACGAGGCCGCCATCGAGAAGAACGTGGCCGACCCGCCGACCGACTCGGGCCGCTCGGCGCGGGGGGTGATGATCCAGTCGATGGCGACGGAGCCGACGACGACGAGGTGGGGTCGCGAGGCGGTGGGGGCGTTCATGGCGCGTCTCTCAGGCAAGGGGCGGGAGCATGTGGCCGGCGATCAGGTCGAGGCGGCGCCGGGTCTCCGCCGGGATCTTCGCGGGGTCGGTCATCACCGCGTGCTCGAGCGCCCGCGGGTAGGGCAGCTCGGCGACGCTGCGCGGCAGGCGGGCGGCGACGCGGCGGATGATCCGCCGCGACAGCGCGACGTTCGCCTGCAGCACCGCGACCACCGCCGCGACGCTGACCTCGGCCTCCGCCTGGTGCCAGCAGTCGTAGTCGGTCGCCATCGCCAGCATCGCGTAGGCGATCTCCGCCTCGCGCGCGAGCTTCGCCTCGGGGAGCGCGGTCATCCCGATCACGTCGGCGCCCCAACTGCGGTAGAGGTTCGACTCGGCGCGGGTCGAGAAGGCCGGCCCCTCCATGATCACCAGCGTCCCGCGCGGGTGGACCCGCGCCGCCTCCGCGCGGGCCGCCGCGACCAGCCGCCGCGCCAGCTCCGCGTCGACTGGGTCGCCGAACTGCACGTGCGCCACCAGCCCCTCGCCGAAGAAGGTCTGCGGCCGGCTGCGCGTGCGGTCGATGAATTGGTCGGGCACCAGCACGTCGCCCGGCGCCACGTCCTCCCGCAGCGAGCCGACCGCCGACACCCCGAGCAGGTGCGTCACGCCGAGCTGCTTGAAGCCGTGGATGTTCGCGCGGAAGTTGATCTCCGAGGGCAAGAGCACGTGGCCGCGGCCGTGCCGCGGCAGGAACACCGCGCGCAGCGGCGGGCCCTGGTCGCGCGGCAGCTCGCCGACGACGTACACGTCGGAGGGTCGGCCGAAGGGCGTGCTCACCTCGACCTCGCGGGCCCCGGCGAGGCCCTCGATGGCGTAGATACCGGAGCCGCCGACGACGCCGAGGACCACCTCGGTGCGGGCCTCGGGCGATGCGGGGTGCGGGGACATGGGCGGCGAGGATAGCGGCCGCCCGCGGACCGGCCAAGCGCGCCCGGACGCGGCCCCTCACGCGCGCCGGGCCGGGCCGGAGATCTCCGCCGTCCTCGTCGACCTGGCCCCGCGCCCTGTTGTACCTTCGCACGGAGGCCGCGAGCCTCGCCGACGGATGGACCCCGCGACCCCCGACCACCAGCCCCTGCGCACCCGCCACGGCTGCGTCGCCGCCGGACACCCCGTCACCGCCGACGCCGGCATGGCCGCGCTGCGCGCCGGCGGCAACGCCTTCGACGCCGTGCTCGCCGCGCTGCTCGCCGCCTGCGTCGCCGAGCCCGTGCTCGCCTCGCCCGGCGGCGGCGGCTTCCTCCTCGCCCTCCCCGCCGGCGGCGACCCCCGCGTCTACGACTTCTTCGTCCACACCCCGAAGAGGCGCCGCCCGGCCGACGAGGCGCAGGCCTTCGAGATCGTCACCGACTGGGGCACCGCCCAGCAGGCCTTCCACATCGGCCTCGGCACCGCCGCCACCCCCGGCATGATCGCCGGCCTCTTCGCCGTCCACCGCGAGCTCGGCCGCC
>CAZMML010000829.1:0-2538 GCA_964567335.1 uncultured Nannocystis sp.
GCGCTCGTACCTGCACGCGAACTGCTCCCACTGCCACCGCCTCGGCGGCGGCGCGGGCAACAGCGGGCTGGTCTTCCTCGCCTGGGAGGATCAATTGGGCAAGCTCGGCGTCTGCAAGGTGCCCGCCGCGGCCGGACCCGGGACCGGCGGGCACCCCTACGACGTCGTGCCGGGCAAGCCGGAGGAGAGCATCCTGATCTTCCGCATGAACTCGCTCGACCCGGAGATCAAGATGCCCGAGCTGCCCAACCGGGTGATCGACAAGAAGGGCGTGCAGCTCGTGTCGGACTGGATCGCGTCGATGCCCGTCGACCCGGGCTGCGGCTGAGCGCTCAGTAGCGCGGCGGCACCGGGTCGCAGTGGAGGCAGGGGTCCATCACCGGCGACGCCGACTCGACCGGGTGCGGCGGGCGCTCGCGCGGGATGTCGAGCGCCCCGGCGCCCCAGCGGCCCGCGCGGCGCCGGTGCAGGACGACGCGGAACATGTCCTTCCGGACGCGTAGCTCGGCGAAGCCGGCCCGGTTCGAGTGCAGCTCGGGGCGCAGCGTCGTGCTCTGGAAGTACCACCAGCCGCGCGCCCGGCCGGCGTCGGGCGCCGAGGCCGACCCCGAGATGACCTGAAAGACCGGGTGCTTGAGCCAGAAGCGGCTCGAGCGCTTGGTCGCCTGGCCGACGTCGCCGGCGGCGAGGACGAGGCGATCGTGGGCCGAGAGCACGCCGGCGAAGAGCCCCGCGTCGAGCGCCCGCCGCACCGGATCGGGGTGGAGGTAGAAGGCGCTGTCCGACCAGCGCCCGCCGACGCCGTGCGGCCCGGTCGTCTCGACCGGGTGGTGGCTGACCAGCAGGCGCGGGTGGGCGGGCGCCTCACCCGCGAGGAGCGCGAAGAGGGCGGTCTGCTCGGCGAAGCTCTCGTCGGCCCGCGCGGCCGCGGGGGTGCCCTCCAGAGGCGGCCCGAACCACGCGCCGCTGTCGACGACGACGAGCTCGACGAGCGGGCCGGGCAAGGTCGGGAGGACCGCGCACTTGCCCGCGGCGCAGGTCGCCGCGAGCTGCACCTGTCCGTCGGGATAGACGTGCAGGGCGTAGTTGTGAGCAGGCATCACCCAGGGGTGGGGTCCGGCCGCGCTCGCCTGGAGCTCGAGCTCAGGCTCGCCGCAGCGCCAGTCCTGCTCGCCGAGCGCGGCGTAGGCGACCCCGCCCGCGGCGACGTGCGCGCGCACGACGGCGGCGAGCGCGGCGGGTCCCTTGGCCTCCCACGCGCGCGCCACGGGGGTGCAGTGCCCGAGCTCGCCAGGTCCGACCGGGCCGACGTTGTCGCCGAGCCAGAGGACGACCGCAGGTCGACCCGCCTGCTTGTGCGCCGCGAGGACCCGCTCCAGCTCCGCCGCCACGCGGACCCCCGCCCCGCCCCCCTTGGCGCCGACGTCGCCGAGGAGCACGAGGCTGACCTCCGTGTCCGCGCGATCCTCGGGCGCCCCTTGCTCCCACGCCCGCCCGCGCTCGAAGGCGCAGGCGGCGAGCAGCGCGAGGAGGGGGACGACGCGCTTCACGAGACCTTCACAGTGCGAGGCCAGGCGTTCGGAAGGGGCGCGGGGCTCCGCGGCCACGGGAGGGCTCGTGCCTGCGCGCGCGGCTCCCCCTCCGCGGCTCATCGCGGACCCCAGCCGCCTGAAGGACATGCCCCTGAGGACAGGATCCCGGAGGGGCCCCTCGCCGCCGCGCGAGCCGCCCCCGGGCTGGGTCGCTCGGCGCCTCGAGCGGGCGCCAGGTGTGGCCGCGGGTCGGGGACATGGGCGCGGGAGTGTACCACGGGGCCCACGGCGGTCGGCCGCGGCTGACGCGGACGCGGCGCCGCGAGGGAGTTGGGGCGCCTCCGGCGAGCTTCCGCACGGGCGCGCGCTTGCGCGTGCGCGTGGGCTCGGGCAAAGCTTGGCGCATGTCGCCTCCGGCGATCTTGCTGTCGATGACCGTCAACGGCGAGCCGGTGCAGGTCGCCGCGCCGCCGCACTGGACGCTGCTCGAGGTGCTCCGCTACCGGCTCGACCTGATCGGCAGCAAGCAGGGCTGCGACAAGGGCGACTGCGGCGCGTGCACGGTGCAGATCGACGGCGTGCCGCAGCTCGGCTGCCTCACCCTGGCGCTGCACGCCGAGGGGCGCCAGGTGACCACCGTCGAGGGCCTCGGGCACCTCGCGCCGGGCGGCGTCCACCCGCTCCAGGACGCCTTCGACCGCCACGCCGCGGCGCAGTGCGGGTTCTGTACGCCGGGGATCTTGATCAGCGCCGAGGCGCTGCTGCGCCGCGCGGGCCGCGAGGTGACGCGCGACGAGGCGCGCGAGGCGCTGGCGGGCAACCTGTGCCGGTGCACCGGCTACACCAAGATCCTCGACGCGGTGGTCGACGCCAGCCGGGTGATGGCGGGAAAGGAGACGGGCCGTGCCGAATGAGGACCGCGAGCGCGACTGGCAGCTCGGGCGGGCGCACCGCAAGGTCGACGCGATGGAGCGGATGCGGGGCGTCACCCGCTACACCGACGACC
>CAZMML010000830.1:0-2538 GCA_964567335.1 uncultured Nannocystis sp.
TCCAGGGGCGTCGCTGCCGCCCTGCGTCTTCCCGCGGCCGCAGCTGCGGGCTCACCTCTACGCGCTGAGCCCCGGCGGGGCCGAGCGCGCGGGGCACGTCCGCGTCCCCGCGTGCGGCGCCTGCGTCGCCGCGGATCGCTGCCCGGGGGTCCCGGCGCCGCTCGTCGCGGGCGCGCCGGGCTTCCCTTTCACCGCCATCGAGACCGAGCGAACACGGCGCCGTTTGACCCTGATCGACTCGCCGCGGGCGCAGATCGAGCGAGAGCTGGTGACCCGCGACCGCCACCGCTTCCCGGACGGGCGCGTCGTCCCCTCGCACGTCGTGCGGGTCGTGTTCCAGTGCAACCAGGCCTGCTCGTTCTGCTTCGTCTCGACCCACCTGCCCGCCCCGGACGAGGACGCGGTGCGGGCCGCGATCGTCGAGGTCGGCCGCCTCGGCGGGGTCCTGCAGCTCTCCGGCGGCGAGCCGACGCTGCACCCGCGGCTCGCGGAGCTGGTCGCGTTCGGCCGACGGGCGGGCGCGCAGCTCGTCGAGCTGCAGACCAACGCCGTCCGCCTCGGCGAGGCCGGGCTCGCCGCGCGCCTCGCCGAGGCCGGCGTCGGCGTCGCCTTCGTCTCGCTGCACGCGGCCTGCGCCGAGGTCTCCGACGCGATCACCGGCGCCCCGGGGACCTTCGAGCGCACGCTGGCCGGCGTCGACGCCCTGCGCGCCGCCGGGGTCGCGGTGCGCCTCAACTTCGTCTTCTGCGCCGCCAACCTCGGCGAGTTCCCGGCCCTGGTGCGCCTGGCGGCGGCGCGCTGGCCCGGGGTCGAGCTCAACGTCTCGGTCGCGGCGGCCTTCACCGACCTCGTGCCGCGGAGCGCCGCCTTGATCCCGAGGATGAGCGCGCTGCGGGCCCCGCTCGAGGAGGGCCTCGCGCTGGCCGCCGCGGCGGGGCTCCCGGTCCACGGCTTCGAGTCGATGTGCGGGATCCCGCTCTGCCTCGCGCCCGGCGATCCGCGGCGCCACCTCGGCCTCGCCGAGATCCCCCCCGGGTGGGGCCGCGGCGAGTTCGTGCGGGCCCCGGCGTGCGAGCGCTGCGATCTGGCGACCCGCTGCTTCGGCGTCCGCCGCAGCTACGCCGAGCTGCACGGCACGGACGAGCTCCGTTCGGTCGTCCTCTGAGCGCGGCGGCCCGCGCGGCGCTACCATGGCGCCATGGCGCGCACCGCGATCCTCTACATCGCCGAGCGATGCAACCAGAGCTGCGTCTTCTGCCTCGAGGAGGACGGGACCTGGAACGAGTTCGTCGACCCGAGCACGCAGCAGGTCCACGCGACGCTCGCCGAGCTGCGCGGGCGCGGCGCGCAGCACATCACCTTCATGGGCGGCGAGACCTTCTTCCGCAAGGATCTGCCGCGGATCCTCGCCGAGGCGCGGCGGCTCGGGTTCACCCGGGTCGGGGTGACGACCAACGGCACGGTCATCTCGAAGCCGGGCTTCATCGGCGAGCTCGTGCGGGCCGGCCTGGACTTCATCGAGTTCTCCCTGCATGGCCACACCGCGGAGCTCGCCAACGCGATCGGCGGGACCCACTTCACCTTCGAGCGTCAGGCCGCCGCGCTGGCCGAGCTCGACGCGCTCGGCTCGCTCTTCACGATCATCAACGTCGTCATCTGCCGCGAGAACCACCGCCACCTGGCGGACATCGCCCGCTACGTGTGCGAGGGCTTCCCGCGGATCCCCGCGCGCTTCAAGTTCAAGTTCGCGTCGATGGTCGGCCTGGCGCTCGAGCGGGCGCGACGGGGCGAGCTGCTGCGCCACGCGGAGGTCGACCTGGGGCCGGCCTTCGCGCTGCTCGCGGCGCGCGGGGTCCCCTTCTGGTCCTACAACGTGCCGCTCTGCCGCCTCGGCGAGCACGCCGCGCACAGCCACGAGCTCGGGACGATGGTCGCGGGCGAGGACTACTTCGACTTCGACCACCGCGCGGCGCCGGAGTACTACGACTCGGGCGACCAGCTCGAGGGCCGCGTGTGGCCCGACCCGCCCTGCGGCGGGTGCCCCTCGCGCCCGCTCTGCTGCGGCGTGGAGGAGCCCTACCGGCTCGCCGCCGGTGACCTCAGCGGCGAGCTCCGGCCGCGCGACGACGAGGGGCTGGCGCTCGTCGCCGCCGCCCTCCGCTCGCGCGGCGAGGATCCGGCGCGGGCCGAGGCGCGCCTCGCCGACCTGCGCCGGCGCGCGCGGCCCGCCCGCTTCGTGCGCGCGCGGCCGGAGGGCGCGCTCCGCTTCCGCCGCGAGGGCGCGGAGGAGCCGCTCGACCTGACGGTGGAGGCGCGGACGGACTCCCCCTTCTACGCGGCCAGCGCCCGCTTCGCCCTCGGCTACCGGCGCTGGCACGAGGGCGATCCGGCCGCGCGCGCCGACGTGCGGGCGCTGCTCGCGGCGGCGGCGGAGGCGCTCACGGCGGCGGATCGCGCGGGCGTCGACCTCTCGGGGGCGCGCGCGGCGGTCGCCGCGGTCGCGCGGGAGGGCTGGCGCGCCGATGCGATCGAGGCCCA
>CAZMML010000831.1:0-2528 GCA_964567335.1 uncultured Nannocystis sp.
CGACGTCGCGGGCTTGTTGGCGGCGGAGCTGCGGGGCGAGCTCGGCCTCGATCTCGCCGGCCTCGACGAGCTGCGCGGGTGGATCGGAGACACGCCGCCGACCGAGGTGGTCGCGGCCGTCACCGGGCTGGGGTCGGCGATCGAGCGCGACTACGTGCGCCTGCGACTGGCGCAGCTCGGCCCGGGCTACGCGCTCCCCGGGGACGACGCGGCGCGATCGACGGCGAGCTCGGTGATCCGGCTGCTCGAGACCTTCGACGCCGACCCAGCCGCGGCGGCGATGAGCTGGCGGGTCTTCGCGCTGCTCGGAGACCTGCCGAGCGCGGAGCTCGCGCTCTCGTCCCAGCTCGGGAGCGGGCCCCGCCGCGGGCAGGAAGGGACAGGGTCGAGAGGGCAGGGGGGAGAGCCGTCGCGGTCCGGGGCGGGGGCGCCGCCCGGGGCTCGCCGCCGAGACGAGGCGCCGGGCGGCGCGCCGCCCGGACCCTCGGGGGGCGGCGAGCAGGTCGGGGGGACAGGTGGGAAGGGCCAGGTTCCCGCGGCGTCGGGAGCGGCGCGGGGGCCGGCTGGAGCGTCCCGCGGCCGGGGCGAGACAGGTGGGAAGGGCCAGGTTCCAAGCGGGCCGGGCGGAGCGGCCGAGGCCCCGGGGGACAAGGAGAACGGGACAGGTCGGAAGGATCAGGTCACGGCGGGGCCCGGCGGCCCGGGTGACACGGACGACGGGACCGGTGCGGCCGCGGAGCGCGAGCCGCCCCGCATGGTGCTGCGACGACCGGGGCTGTGGTCGGCGCGCGGGGAGGTCGATGCGCGCACGCTGCCGCAGCTCCTCTCGCTGGCGCGGCTCCGCGGGCTCGCGGGGCGGCGCGACCAGGCGATCGAGATCGCGACCTGGGCGCTCTCGGAGGCGGAGGGGCGCGGGGTGCCGGCCGTCGCGGAGCTGGCGGGGGCGGAGGCGCGGCACGAGCTGGCGGCCGGGCGGCCCTGGGCCGCCCTGGCGCTGGCGAGCGTCGCCCCGGGGTCGGACGCGGCGCTGCAGGCGGCGGGCACGGCGCTGGTGCTCGAGCGGGCGAGCTGCGGCGAGCGCTGCGGCGACGCCGACGATCGCGCGGCGGTGCTGCAGATCTTCGGCGAGCCCTGGCTGATCGCGCAGGAGCGGCGGGCGGCGGAGCTGGCCTTCGCCCAGGCGCGCGCGGGGCAGCGCGAGTCGTGTCCGCGGCTGGCGGAGTGGCTCGCGCCCGACGCGACAGGGGCGCTGCCCGAGGTCCTGCGCCAGGCGCGGCGCGAGGGCCTGCGCGCGTCCGGGGTGCCGGAGGGGTTGGTGCGGGCGATCGAGGCCGACCTGACGCTGCAGTGCGCGGGGCGGGTGGCGGTGCCGCTGCTCTACGCCGCGGACGCTCGGGTCGTCACCGAGGGGTTGGTGGAGCGCCTCGCCCACGCGCCGCAGGAGATCGGGGCCGGTCAGCTCTCGCTGCAGTCCGAGCTCGCGTTGGTGCTCGGGCGCCGCGACGCCGCGGATCAGTTCCTGATCGCGGCGGCGGCGGCGGCGAGCGAGCCGCGGCGGGTGTGGCGACGGGCGGCGGCGCTGGCGCGGCTGGTCGACGCGCGCCACTATGAGCTGCTCGCGTCGCGTCAACTCCTGCTCCACGGGCCTGACGCCGCGACCGCCGCGGAGGCGCGGTTGCACCTGGCGGTGCGGGCGCTGCGCGACGCGAGCGACGCGTGGGCGCCGCGCAACGCGGAGGCGGGCCGCGAGGCGCTGATCCGCGGGATCGCCGAGTACCTCTCGGCCGAGCCGCCCGCGCTCCGCTGGCGCGCGCGCGAGGAGCTGGCGTTCGCGCTGGCGGACTACGAGTGGAGCGACGCGCTCGCGGCGGAGCTGGTCCGCGCGGCGCTCTGGCCCGACGTCGAGACCGCGGCGGCCCACCCGGCCGGGCTGCGGCGCCTCGAGCGGGCGCTCGGCGGGCCGCCGGACCCGAGCCCGCCGACGCCGTTGGCGCCGCGGGAGGTCGCCGCCTGGCGGTCGTGGAAGACCGGCCCTGAGGGCGCGATGAAGGGGGTGCCGGAGCCCTCGACCGAGGCCGCGGAGGTGCTGCTCGGGGTCGAGGCCTTCGAGCTGGCGCGGCTGGCGGCGCTGCGGACCGCGCCCGCGGGTCCGGGGCGGCGGCGGGCGGCGATCGCGATCGCGGTGACGGGGCGCGCGGCGGCGCGGCGGGAGGCGCTCGGGCTCTTGCTCGCGGAGCTGCCGACGGAGGGGCGCACGGCGGTGATCGACGCGGCGCTGGCGCGGCCGAGCGCGCTGACGGGGGAGGGGAGCGCGGCGCTGATCGAGGGGGATGAGGAGCTCCTGGCGCTGACCTTCGGCCTCGCGCGCGACCCGAGCCGGCGCCGGCCCGAGATCAAGGGTCAGTGAGGATGAAGGAGGCGCGCCAGGGCACGGGCGCGGGGGCGAGGTCCGCCGAGAGGGTGCGGGCGTCGCGGCCAGGCGGGACGCGGGGAGCGCGGGGCTCCCCGTGCCGCGCGGTGGTGTCGGC
>CAZMML010000832.1:0-2523 GCA_964567335.1 uncultured Nannocystis sp.
CGACAGCGTCACCTTCGAAGGCGCCGCCGCCAAGCTCTCCTACTGCCGCGTGCCGGACGGCCAGGGCGGCTTCACCTCCTGCGTCCAGACCTTCGGGGCCGCCAACGCCGCCAGCGCCCCCGCCGCCTGCGGCGACGGCTCCATCGACCCCGGCGAGGACTGCGACGGCGCCGAGCTCGGCGGCGCGACCTGCGTCGACCAGGGCTACGAGGGCGGCGCCCTCGCCTGCACCGACGCCTGCACCTTCGACACCGCCGGCTGCACCTCCGGCGAGGCGCTCGTGCTCAACGAGCTCGAGTCGACCAAGGACGACGTCGAGCTCTACAACGCCGGCAACGCGCCGATCGACCTCTCCGGCTGGATCCTCACCGACGACCTCGTCGACAACAACTACGATCCGATGGCCGACCCCGAGAAGCTCGTCTTCGCCGCCCAGACGACCCTCGCCGCCAAGGGCTTCCTCGTCGTCCCCAAGGGCATGAACGTCAACCAGCACCCCTTCGGGCTCGGCGCCTCCGGCGACACCGTCACCCTCCTGCGCCCCAACCTCGACCTCGTCGACCAGGTCTCCTACGCCGCGGGCGAGGCCGACCTCTCCTACTGCCGCCTCCCCGACGGCCCCGGCGGCGCCTGGACGCCGATGTGTACCCCCACCCTCGGCGCCCCCAACAAGGGCGGCTGAGCCCCGCCGCGCGTCGCGCCGCCCGCCGCCGTTGACAGGCCCGGCGGCCGCCGGCACCGTAGCCCGATGCACCTCCGCGGGCGAAGCACCGCGCGCGCGCTCGCGCTCGCGGCCGGCGGCGACGCCAGCGGCGGCACCGGCTCGACGGGCGACTCCTCCGGCGCCGCCTCCACCACCGGCGCCACTGACACCAGCGGCACCGACGCCTCCACCGCCTCCACCGACGCGCCGACCGGCACCTCCAGCACCACCGCCGCGCCCGCCGTGTGCGGCGACGGCCAGCTCGACCCGGGCGAGGACTGCGACGACGGCAACCTCGAGGACCGCGACGGCTGCAGCAACGCCTGCCGGACCGGCTACGTCCCCGACCCGCAGACCATGGGCGAAGGGCTGCCCGCCGTGGTCCCGGTGCTCCGCGTCGACGTCGGCGGCCAGCCCGTCGAGAAGGACGTCCCGATCGCCGGCGCGATCGAGATCTTCGAGGAGCACGACGGCACCCTCGGCGACCTCGACGCCCTCACGCCGACCTTCGCCGCGCCGATCGCCTTCGAGGGCCGCGGCAACTACACCTGGACCCTGCCGAAGAAGGGCTACGCCTTCGAGCTGCAGGACGGCCTCGGCGCCGACATCGACGCCGAGATCCTCGGTCTGCCCGCCGGCAGCGACTTCGCCCTCTACGCCTGCTACTCCGACAAGACCTGCATGCGCAACGCCCTGGTCTTCGCGCTCGGCCAGCGGCTCGGGCGCTGGAGCCCGCGGACCCGCTTCGTCGAGCTGATCCTCGACGGCCAGTACCTCGGCCTCTACATGGTGTGGGAGCGGATCCGGCGCGACAAGACCCGCTGCGACGTCGACAAGCCGGCCGTCAGCGCGATGGCCGGCGACCTCAGCGGCGGCTACATCCTCCGCCACGAGGGCGGCGGCAAGGGCACCGAGACCGTCAACGGCGTCACCTACCCGCGCGACTTCACCACCGCCGGCGGCGTCGTCTACACCTACCACTACCCCGACGCCGACTCGATCACCGCCGAGCAGTCCGGCTACCTCCAGGGCCTCATGCAGGGCTTCGAGGACGCGATGGCGAGCGACCCCGCCGGCCACGCGACCTGGATCGACGTCGTCTCCTGGGCCGACCGAGCGATCGTCGAGGAGCTGACCAACAACTGGGACGGCTACGTCCACAGCGTCTACATGACCAAGGCCTCGGCCGAGGACGGCGGCCTGCTCGGGATGGGCCCGCTGTGGGACTTCGACCTCGCCTTCGCCAACGGTAACGTCACCGGCTACAACTGCAACACCGACAACTGGGCCTACCAGATCCAGCGCGCCTGGCCCGACGACGTCCCCGACTACTGGCTCGCGCTCTTCGCCGACCCGGGCTTCCAGCAGGCCTTCAAGTGCCGCTGGCAGGAGCTCCGCGCCGGCGCGATCGACCTCGGCCTCTTCGGCGCGCAGATCGACGCCTGGGCGGCCTTCACCGAGGGCGCCCGCGCCCGCGACCAGGCGCGCTGGAACACCCTCGGCCAGATGATCTTCCCCAACTGCTTCTCGGGCCCGACCTACGACGACGAGCTCGCCCTCCTCACCGGCTGGATCGACGACCGCATCACCTGGCTCGACAGCCAGGTCGCCGCCATGCCCGGCACCTGCCCCTGATCTGCCGCGCGAGCACGCGGCCCTCAGCTCGTCTCCGGCGAGGGCCGGGGGCGCCGGCCCGCGGACGGCGGGCTCCCCCCCGTTTCACGTGCTCGGCGCCCTCTCGCCGCGACCCACGCGTCCAGACCTGCGACCCACCTCGCGTGTGCGAACGCTGGCGCCTGCGCGCGGTGAAACGGGCTCCG
>CAZMML010000833.1:0-502 GCA_964567335.1 uncultured Nannocystis sp.
CGACGATCGCCGCCCTCGTCGACCTCGCGCGCCGCGCGGAGGGCCTCTCGGGCGCCGAGATCGAGGGCGCGATCGTCGAGGCGCGCCTCGACGCCTTCGCCGAGGCGCGCCCGCTCGCCGCCGCCGACCTCGCCGCCGCGCTCGCCGCCACGATCCCCCTCAGCCGCAGCCGCGCCGCCGAGATCGAGGCCCTGCGGGCGTGGGCCGCCGACGCGGCCCGCCGCGCCTGACGTGGCCCCGGAGCTGCGCCTCGAGACAGGCCCCGCTCGCGCACGCGCGCGCCTGAGGGCCCCCGGCGGCTAGGCAAGGGGCAGGCGCGACCGCCACAATCGGGCCGCGCATGAAGTCCCTCCTCACCCGCCGCTTCATCGCCCGCAACACCGCCGCGCTCGTCACGATCGCCGCCCTCATGATCGGCGGCTCTCTCTTCGCCCGGAGCGAGCGGGTCCGCCTCGCGGAGGAGCTGCAACGAGGCGCGCTCGCGACGAACAGCCGCCTGCAG
>CAZMML010000833.1:512-2522 GCA_964567335.1 uncultured Nannocystis sp.
CCAGGTGGACTACGGCCGCGACGTGCAGCGGGCCGAGACCCGGCGCTGGCGCGACACCCTGCGGGGCGCCGCGAACGAGCTCTACGTCACCCACCTCCAGCTCGAGCAGGACGACCCCGCCGCGCCCCCCGCCGCGAGCGGGCACCTGGTCGAGCTCACCGCCGAGATCCAGGCGCTCCACACCGCCGTCAGCGAGCTCCTGAGCCGCGGCGTGGGGCCCGCGGATCCCGCCGAGATCGACGCCTTGCTGCGCCGCCAGCCGCGGCTCCAGGCCCTCCTCCGCGACCTCGTCGCGCGCAGCCAGGACGCGGCCCGAAGCAGCCTCGACCTCCTCGGGTGGACCGAGCTGCTCGTCCTCGTCGGGGTCCTCCTCGCCGTCCTCTTCGAGGGCTTCTTCGTGCTCAGGCCGGCGGTGCTGCGCCTCGGCCAGGAGATCCGCGCGCAGATGAAGCTCCAGCGCCAGCTCCTGGACGCCGTCACCGCCGAGCAGCACCGCCTCGGCAGCGACCTCCACGACGGCCTGCTGCAGCAGCTCACCGGCGTCTCGCTGCTGATCCGCTCGCTGCTGACCCGGGCCAGCCGCGGCGTCACCCCGCAGGAGAAGGACATCGAGCAGCTCGGGACCCTCCTCGACGACGCGATCGGCGAGGCACGGAGGATGTCGCGGGCGATGATGCCCGTCGTGCTCGAGCAGAAGGGCCTCGCGTATGCCCTCGAGGACCTGTCCAAACAGGCCAACGCGTCCAAGCGCGCGCGCTGCACCACGCAGATCGAGCTCCGCGGCCGCGTCCTCGACGCGCCGCGCTCGAACCACCTCTTCCGGATCGCCCAGGAGGCCGTCCAGAACGCGCTCAAGCACAGTCAGGCCGAGAACATCGTCATCTCGCTGATCGACCACGGCGAGTCGATCGAGCTGCGGATCACCGACGACGGCGTCGGCCTGATCAGCGCCGCGGGCGTCTCCCGCACCGGCATGGGGCTGCGGACGATGGAGTATCGGGCGCGGGCGATCGGCGCCGAGCTCCGCTTCGAGCGGGGACAGCCGAAGGGGACAGTTGTCCGCTGCCGCCTCACGGACGTGCAGCCGTGGGAGCCGAGCGACGGGAACGCCGACGAGGCGAAGGGGCGATAAAGGCCGCGCTCCCTCGCGGGCGGCGCGCTATAGTCGTTTCATCGCCATGATCCCAGACGCGCCCCGCACGACCCTACCTCCGGAGGGCGGCCCGACCCGCGCACGCGTCGTCCTCGTCGACGACCACCCGATCTTCCGCCTCGGGCTCGCCCAACTTATCTCCGCCGAGCCCGACCTCGAGGTGATCGGCGAGGCTGAGGACGCCGACGCCGCGCTCGCCCTCCTGCGCGCCGGCCCCGTCGACCTCGCCGTCGTCGACCTATCCCTCAAGACCTCCAACGGCATCGACCTGATCAAGCAGATCCGCGCGATCTGGCCCGAGCTCAAGGTCCTCGTCCTGTCGATGCACGACGAGCAGCTCTTCGGCGAGCGCGTCCTCAAGGCCGGCGCCAACGGCTACCTCATGAAGCACGTCGCCGCCCAGCAGATCGTCGGCGCGATCCGCAAGACGCTCCGCGGCGAGCTCGCGGTCAGCGAGCACCTCGCCGAGACCATGCTCAGCGCGATCATCGCCCGCCCGCGGGCCGGCACCGGCATCGAGAACCTCAGCGACCGCGAGCTCGCGGTCTTCGAGCTCCTCGGCCGCGGCCACGACACCCGCAGCATCGCCGAGGCGCTGAAGATCTCGATCAAGACCGTCGAGACCCACCAGGCCAACATCAAGCTCAAGCTCGGCGCCCAGAGCGCCCACCAGCTCCGCCGCCTCGCCGTCCTCTGGGCGACCGAGGGCGTCCTGAGCCAGGGCGGCCAGGGACGCCAGTGAGCCGCTACGTCCGCCTCGACGCGGCCCCGCGACAGGTCGAGCGCGACGACCTCACCCGCGCGCTCGTCGCCCTCGGCCTCAGCCCGCGCGTCGGCGAGATCCCCGGCGCCCTCAT
>CAZMML010000834.1:0-2516 GCA_964567335.1 uncultured Nannocystis sp.
GCCGCCGCCAGCGCGAAATTCGCGCACGGCGGGGCTCTGCAGCACGCGGAAGCGGGCCTGGTCGATTTCGGTGGGACGGGTGAGGGCGAAGGGTCGCATGGCGGAGAGGTCAGGTCGGAAGGGCGCCGAGCGCGGCGAAGACGCGGTCAGGGGTCAGCGGGAGGTCGCGCACCGGCACCCCGAGCGCGTCGTAGAGGGCGCAGGCGATCGCCGCCGCGGTCGGGATCGTCGCCGGCTCGCCGATCCCGATCGCGCCGGTGTTGTTCGCGCCGGTGTGGACCTCGGTGAAGACGACGTCGATCTGGCGCGGGACCTCGCGGACGCCCGCGATCTTGTAGGTCTCGAGGTTGGGGTTGAGCATCACGCCGTGCAGGCGGTCCATGACCCGCTGTTCGGTCAGCGCATAGCTGACCCCGAGGATGATCCCGCCCTGCACCTGCGAGCGCGCCGTCAGCGGGTTCATCACCCGCCCGCAGTCGTGCAGCGCCAAGATCCGCTCGACCGTCGTCAGCCCTGTCCACGTGTCGACGCTGACCTCGACGAACTGGACGCCCGCGATCTGGTAGCTGCTGCCGCCCATGAAGCGCATCGGGTACGCGCCGTAGGTGTCCGGACGCGTGCCGGTGGCGACGATCGCCTCGCCCGGGATCTTCTTGCACAGCTCGGCCCACGTGATCGACCGGGTCCCTGCGCGCAGCGCCCCGTCGTTCCACACCAGATCGGCGGGGCGCTTGTCGAGGAGCTTGGCCGCGAGCTCCGTGAGCTGCGTCTTGACCCCCTCCGCCGCCGCCCGCACAGCCGGCGTGACGCTGGCGGTCGTGACGCTGCCGCCGCTGCCGACCGAGGAGCCGAGCTCGCTGTCGCCGATCTTGACGCTCACCTCGCCGACCTGCCGGCCGAGGACCTCGGCCGCGACCTGCGCGACGACCGTGGTGATGCCGCCGCCGATGTCCTGCAGGCCGTTGCGGACCTCGACCCGCCCGTCGCGGCCGACGCTGACCGTGGCGACGACCGCCTTGCCGCGGCCGAAGTCGCCCCAGATCGACGCGGCGACCCCAAGCCCGCGGCGTACGCGGGTCTTCTTCTGCCGCAGCGCGGCGCTCCGCTTGCGCCCCTCGTCCCAGCCGAACTGCTTGCGGCCGAGCTCGAACTGGTACTTGCGCACAGGGTGCTCGTCGTGGGCGATCCGCAGGTCGAGCGGGTCGCGGCCCAGCTTGGCCGCGAGCTCGTCGAGCGCGAGCTCGAGCGCGAACGCGCCCTGCGGGTGCCCGGGCGCGCGGAAGGCCGTTCCCGGGCCGGCGTGGGTGAACACGTCGTGGCTCTCGACCAGGATGTTCGGGCAGCGCGCGTAGATCCCGAAGGCGTTGCGCCCGACCCCCGCGCCCGTGCCGATCCCCGCGGTGCCGTGGGCGAGCACGTGGATCGCCGTGAGCTGGCCGTCGGGACCTGCCCCGATCGACACCCGCTGGCGTGAGTCGGGGCGGTTGCCCGCGCACAGGTGCTCCTCGCGCCGGTCGAGGATCAGCCGCACCGGCGCGCGGGCGAGGCGCGCCAGCTCGCCGGCGATGAAGCCGATCCGCGAGCCCGGCGCCGACGCCCCGAACTTCGCCCCGAACCCGCCGCCGAGGTACTCCGTCGTCACGTGCACGTCCGCGCTCTTCAGGGCGAAGATCTCCGCCAGCTCGTCGCGGACGCTGAAGATCCCCTGGGTCGAGCACCACGCCCGCAGCTTCTTCTCCCCCTCCCACGCGACCACGATCCCGTGCGGCTCGAGCGCCGAGTGGGTGTGAACCTGCGTGGTGTAGGTCGCCTCATGCACGACCTTGGCCGCGCGCAGGCCCTTGGCCGCGTCGCCCTTCTTCATCGAGGGCGAGTTGCGCACGTTACCCCGCGCGCCGCTCCCGCCCCCGGCCCCGGGCTCGTCGCCCTCGGTCACCCGCTCCTTGACCTCGCTCTTGTGGACGAGCGGCGCCCCCGGCTCCATCGCCGCGACCGTGTTGACGACGAAGGCCTCCGGCTTGAAGCGGACCGCGATCGCCCGCAGCGCGGCCTCCGCGAGCTCCGGTGTCGTCGCGGCGAGCGCGGCGACGTCCTGGCCCGCGAAGAGCAGGCGCTCGCCCGGCTTGGCCAGCGCGAGCACGGCGGCGACGCCAGGCTGACCCCGCGCCGGCGCGAGGTCGAGGTCCTCGAGCACCGCGCAGGGGTGCGGACAGCGCAGCACCGCGGCGTGGAGCATGCCCGGGAGGTGGACGTCGGTGGTGTAGCGGGCCGCGCCGGTGAGCTTGTGCGGGCCCTCGACCCGCGGCTCGGGCTTGCCGACCGTCGTCAGCTTGGCGCGGGCGTCCCAGGGCGCCGGCTCGCCGGGCGGGAGCTGGACCTCGATGTCGCGGAGCTGGTCGGCGAAGCCGACCTTGAGCTTGGTCGTGGTCGCGTCGGGCATGAGCTCACCCGGCCTTCCCCGCGGCGTCGAGGACCGCGGCGACGATTTTGGGGTAGGTGCCGCAGCGGCACAGGTT
>CAZMML010000835.1:0-2508 GCA_964567335.1 uncultured Nannocystis sp.
GAGGTCGTAGACCTTCTTCTTGCCCTCGAACTCCTTCTGCGCCAGGTCGGCCGTGATCTTCGCCTGCCGGCGCGCGATCGCCATCCCCTCGGCCTCGGCCTTGTTCGTCGCCGCCTCGAGGTCCTTCGGGAACGACGTCGCCTTCGCCTTCAGCTCCGCGTACTCCTGCTCGCGGCGCGCGACGTCCAGCTCGCGCTCGTTCCACTGCGTCGTCTTCGCCTCCTGCAGCGCGTCGAGCTCGGCCTGCAGCCGCTTCTTCTCCTGCGAGAGCGCGTCGGCGTCGGCCTTGCGGCCCTGGGTCGTCCTGTACCCGTACTCCTCGGCGTCGCGCGCCCGCGCCGTCTTCGCCGCCGCGTCGGCCTCCGCCGTCGCCCGCGCGTGCTCCTCCTGCTGCTTCTTCCAGCCCACCTTGCGCCCCTCGAGCTCCTCCTCGACCTTGCGCCGGCGCGCCGCGAAGGCCTCGTCCGCCGCGCGCTGCGTCTCGAGGTAGCGCCGCACCAGCTCGCGGAGCGTGTCGTCGCTCACCTCGATCCCGTGCAGCGACTTCAGGTGCTCGGTGTACCCCGCGATCTCCGCCCGCAGGTCCTCGAGCCGCCCCGACTCGCGGAGCAGGTTGTGCTGCAGCGCCGACGCGGCGTCGCCGAAGCGGGTGCGGATGCTGTCGAGGTCGCGGGTCAGGTCGTCGAAGTTCACGGTCGAATTCTCCTGGGCATTCGGGGCCGCGGGCGCGCTCTCGGCGGCCGGCGTCGGGGCGGAGCGCGCCGACTTGGGCGCCTTCTCCTTGAGGTCCTTCAGCTCCTGCGCGAGCTCGTTGTAGGCCTCGATGATCTCCTGCTTCGTACTCTTGTTCGTGAAGGTCTTCATGGCGGCCTACTTCCTCCCCGAGGTCCCCTCGATCGCCTTCTGCGCCAGCCCCTGCGTCTGGTCGAGCGCCGCCGCGAGCTGCTTCCCGAGCTCCGAGAGCTGGGCGCGCTGCTTCTCGACCCGATCCTCCAGCGTGCGGATCTTGAGCTCGAACACCTCGACGTTCGCCGCGTTGTCGCGCGAGGTCAGCTCGGCGTCGACCTTCGCGTCCGAGCTGACCTTCACGATCACCTTCTCGCGCGCCGACTTCCCGGCGTCCTCGAGCTCCTTCGCGTAGGTCGCCGTCTTCGCCCGCAGCGCCTCGATCTCCGCCTGCGCCGCCGCCAGCAGCTTCTCCCGCGCCTCCCAGTTCTTGTCCCGCTGCGCCTGCGTCTCCGCGAGCTGCCGCTCGAGCAGCTTGCGCTTCTCCGCGAACTCGTCCGCGACGAGCCGCCGCTGGCGCTCGATCTCATAGCCGTAGCGCTCCTCGTCGGCCCGCCGCTCGCGCCCGGTCGCCGCGTCCGCCTCCGCCGTCGCGGCCGCCTTCTCGGCCTGCTCCTTGGCCCACGCCTCCTGCTGCCGGGCGATCTTCTCCTCGAGGTCGCGGACCTCCGCCGCGAACTTGTCCTCGAGCGCGCCGAGCCGCTTCTTGTCGTCCTGGTGCAGGATCTCGAGCGCCTCCGCCGCGATCCGCACGTGCCTCAGGTCCTCCACGCGCCCCGCCTCCGCCGCGATCGCCCGCTTCAGCTCGTCGAGCTTCGACGCCTCGCCGGCGAGCCGCTCCGCCAGCGCGTCGATCGCCGCGCCGAAGCTGACCTGCAGCTCCGCCAGGCCCTTGATGATCGCCTCGCTCGTGTACGACGCGGCCCGATCGACGACCTCGCGCAGCTTGGCCCGCTCCGCCGCCTCGGCCTTCGTCGCCGGCTGCGCGGCCTGCTGGCCGAACTTCTGGAGCAGCGGCGAAAAACTCTTGAGCACCTCTTCTCGGGACTTGGGGGCGATCACACTCGACACGTTCGACTCCTCGCGATACTCG
Organism: uncultured Nannocystis sp.; assembly: GCA_964567335.1. GTDB lineage: Bacteria > Myxococcota_A > Polyangia > Nannocystales > Nannocystaceae > Nannocystis. Next base: position 1,880 of record CAZMML010000835.1, read on the forward strand.
CCCGCCGCAGCGGCGGGACGCGGGCACCTTACCAGAGCCGCCCGATCCCGCAGAGATCACGCGCGCGCGGGCCCGTGCACATGCACGCACGCGCACGGGCGCCCCGCGCGGGGCCGCGCGCTGGAGCGACGACATACATGACCCATCGAACATATTTCCCCGCCCCGCGGCGACCGCGAGCCGACCGGGGGCCAGCGGCACCAGATCGCCGCGTGGGGACCCGCGTTGGGGTAGCCTCCCTCCTCCGTGCCCTCGCTCAAGCTCACCGCGCCGCTGCTCCTCGCGCTCGAGACCTGCTCGGCCCGACCCGCGAGCCCCGTCGACGGCGACCTCGATCGCCCCGCCCCCGCCCCGGCGACACCCGCCGCCGCGCTCGCCCCCGCCGCCGCGCCTCCGGGCTCCGAGGCCGACTGTGAGAGCGCGGCCTGCTGGACCGCCCGCGCCGAGGCGCTCGAGCAGCGCGGCGTCCTCGACCTCGGCGCCGCGCTCCGCGGCCGCGCCTTCGCGGCCGCCCCGAGCGCCGCCGCCTTCAACGCCTGGCTCGACGCCCTGCTCGCCGCCCGCGACCTCCGCCGCGCCCACGACGCCCTCGCCGCCGCGCGCGGGCCTGCCGCCCGCGACGCCGGGCT
>CAZMML010000836.1:0-2508 GCA_964567335.1 uncultured Nannocystis sp.
CGCGGGCTCGTGAGCGACGCCGCGGCGGCGGACGAGCTGTGGGTCGTCGACGCGACCGCGCTGGTCTTCCGCGCCTACTACGGGATGCCGGCGCGGAGCGCCCCCTCGGGCGGGCCGGTCGGCGCGGTGCTCGGGCTCGGGCACCAGCTCCGCCACCTGCTGCGCCGGCGACCGGTCCGCGTGGCGCTGGCCTTCGACGCGGGGCAGCACACCTTCCGCGGCCGCATCGACCCGCGCTACAAGGCGAACCGCGGGGCGCCGCCGCCGGACCTCGCGCCGCAGTTCGACCTCGCCTTCGAGCTGGCCGAGGCGGCCGGCCTGGCCGCGTTCCGCCTGGCCGACTTCGAAGCCGACGACGTGATGGCGACGCTGACCCGGCGCGCGCGCGCCGAGGGGCTCGCGGTGCGGCTCTTCTCGAACGACAAGGATCTCTGCCAGCTCGTCGCCGACGCGCCGCCGCGGGTGACGATCGAGGATCCGCGCAGCGGCGAGGTGTACGACGAGGTCGGGGTGCTGCGCCGGATCGGGGTGCCGCCGGCGCAGGCGGTCGACTACTTCGCGCTGACGGGCGACGGGGTCGACAACGTGCCGGGGGTGCCGGGCGTGGGGCCGAAGGCGGCGCAGGCGCTGATGCGGGCGTTCGGCGGGCTCGACGCGATCTACGCGCGGCTGGACGAGGTGGCGACGCTGCCGATCCGCGGGGCGCGGTCGCTGGTCGAACGCCTCCAGGTGGGGCGGGACGAGGCCTTCCTCGCGCGCCGCCTGGTGCGTCTGGTGGACGAGGCGCCGCTCGCCGCGCGCGAGCTCTGCGCGGCGACGCGGTGGGAGGGGCCGCGTGCGGACGCGGGGGCGTTCTTCGCCGCGCTCGGCAGCCCGGGCGCGCTCCGGGGCTTCCACGCGCTGGCCGCGGGCGCCTGAGGGACAAGCGCCCAGACGCGGGTTAGGCTTGTCGCCCGCTCATGACCGACGCCGCGCCGCAGGTCCCCGCCCCAACGCCGAGCCACGGGCGCGCGCTCGCGACGGTGTGGTTCACGCTCTTCCTCGACCTGGTGTCGTTCGGGATCGTGGTCCCGGTGCTGCCCTTCTTCGCCAAGAGCACTGGGGCCTCCGAGGGGGTGGTGGCGCTGCTCGCGACGGCCTACTCGGCGGCGCAGTTCGTGATGTCGCCGGTGCTCGGGCGCCTGAGCGACCGCCACGGGCGCCGGCCGGTGATGCTGATCTCGGTGGCGGGGAGCTGCGCGGCGATGCTGACCCTCGGCTTCGCGCAGGCGCTGTGGATGATCTTCCTGGCGCGGGTGGTCAGCGGGGTCGCGAACGCGAACGTGTCGACGGCGCACGCGTACGTCGCGGACACGGTGCCGCCGGCGCAGCGCGCCCGCTACATGGGGATGATGGGGACGGCGGTCGGGCTCGGCTTCATCCTCGGGCCGACGATCGGCGGGGCGCTGGCCTTCGACGACATGCCGCAGCTCCCCTTCCTGTTCGCGGCGGGGCTCAGCTTCGTCAACCTGATGATGGCCTTCTTCTGGCTGCCCGAGAGCCACCGCCCGCAGAACACCGTGGCGGCGCCGCGCCCCTCGCTCTTCCAGGTCGCGGGCACGCGCGAGTTCTGGCGCAGCCAGATCGGGGTGATGGTCTCGGTGTACTTCGGCTTCTTCGCGGCCTTCGCGACCATGGAGGCGACCTTCGCGCTCTACACCGAGGCGCTCTTCGCCTGGGGCCCGGGCGAGACCGCGAAGTACTTCGCGTACATCGGCACGATCATCATCCTCTTCCAGGGGGTGCTGGTCGGTCGCGCGGTGGCGGCGCTCGGCGAGCGCCGGACGCTGATGGCGGGGCTCTGCCTCAGCGCCACCGGGTTCGCGGTGATCTGCGCGGCGCCGACCAGCATGTGGCTGGTGCTCGCGGGGATCGGGATCGCCGGCGGCAACGGGCTGATCATGCCGAGCATGTCGGCGCTGGTGTCGCGCAACAGCACGGGCGAAAATCAGGGGACCAACTCGGGCTTCGCCCAGTCGGCGGGCGCGCTCGGGCGGATCATCGGCCCGATGCTGGCGGGCGGCCTCTTCGAGGCGATCGGCCCGCGCGCGCCGATGGGCTCAGCGGCGGTGGTCGTGCTCTCGGTGTTGGTGGTGGTGGTGCTCCGCGTGGGCGAGCCGCGCCCTGACGCAGGGCGCTGAGGAGCGCATGGAGGAGCGGCGTCGTCGTGCGGTCCGGGCGGGGCTCCGCCTGATCGGGCCGGCGCTGCTGGTGATCCTGCTGCTCCGCCTGGAGGGCGCGGGCGCGGGGCTGGCGGCGCTCGGGCCGGAGGACGCGGGGCCGCTGGCGGCGGCGATGCTGCTGAGCGGGGTGAACTACCTCTTCAAGGCGATCCGCTGGCAGGTGCTGCTGGCCGCGCGGGGGCGCCGCTACGGGCTCGCGCGGGCGTGGGCGTCGCTGCTCTCGTCGGGCTTCGTCGGGCTGCTGACGCCGGGCCGCGTCGGCGACGTGCTGCGGATCCAGTACGTC
>CAZMML010000837.1:0-2504 GCA_964567335.1 uncultured Nannocystis sp.
GAGAGGCGGGTGACCTCCGCTTGCAGCGTCTCGATCGGGCGCTGCTGGACCTGCAGGGTGGCGACCGCGAGGCTGGCGTAGCCGTAGAGGTCGACGCGGTCGTGGCGAGCGTCGACCCAGATGCCCTGCTCGTTGTCCTCGAGGATGATGCCGAGGCGCGGCGGGGCGTCGGTCGGGGCCTGGCGGTAGCGGTAGGTGGCGAGCTTGAGCGAGCGCAGGTCGGCGGCGTGGCGCTCGAGGTCGGCGGGCGCGAGGTACTCGATGTCGGTCTTGAACTTCGCGCGAGAGATCGGGCAGCCGCCGTCCTGCATCTTCGGGTCCTTGGTGGCGCAGACGAGCAGGGCGTTGCAGTCGCTCATCGGGTCGCACGTGGTGCCCTCGACCTCGCAGGGGTTGCCCTCGAGCTGCTCCGCGGTGCAGGGCGGGACGCCGTCGGGCGGGGTGTAGCCCATGCACACGGGGTCGCCGCAGGTCGTGTACCACTGCAGCGGGCCGGGGTCCGGGACCTCGCTCTGGCAGGCGTTGTCGACGCAGTGGGCGACGATCTGCGTCTGGTCCTGGGTCGTCTCGCCGTCCTCGGCGATCGTCGGCTGCGGGGCGCACCCGCAGCCGGGGAAGAGCGCGGCGCACATCGCCTCGGTCGCGTTGAAGGGGTCGACCGAGTCGGTGCTGACGCCGTGCGCGGAGAGGCTGCCGCAGCAGTCGGTCTGGTGGAAGACCACCGCGCAGTCCTGATCGGAGACGCACTCTTTGCCCACGCCAGGGAAGGCGAGCGGGTCCTCGCAGGCGAGTGGGTCGCCGCCGGAGCTCGAGCCCTCCGAGCCGCCGGTGGAGGCGCTGGTTCCGGAGCCGCCGGAGCCTTCGGAGCCGCCGGTCGTGTCCATGGTGTCGCCGGTGTCGCCGATGTTCTTGGGGGAGAGTTCACAGGCGCCGAGCGCGACGCCGACCACAAGGAATAGGGGGAGCTTGGAAGCCATGCCGGGTGAATGTCCGCGCGTCTGGGGTCTCGTTGCGCCGGGCGTGCGCGCGGTGGGCGCGTGCGCTAGACCTTCGGAGTGCCGGCGCTGCTCCACGTGTGTGGGTCTCCGGAGCTCTGGCGGCTGGAGGCGTTCTTGAGCGGGGTCGGCTACCGGCGCGTGGAGGCGCGCCTCGCGGCCCCGGGCGAGTACAACGTTGGCCACTACGACGTGGCGCCCGGCTGGAGCGACTGGATCTTCGAGGTCGAGCTCGTGGAGCTGCCGGAGTGGCCGCTCGCGGCGATCATCGCGGCGGTCTGGCCGAAGGAGCCTGCGTCGGCGCCCACGGAGGCGCCTGCGCCTACGCCTGCGCCGACGGAGGGGCCGGCGTCTTCGCCGGGTCGCGGAGGCCGACGAGCAGGAGGCCGACGCCGATCACCAGGGCCGCGTCCGCGACGTTGAAGTTCGGCCAGCTCCCGCCCCACGGGAAGTTGACCCGGATCCAGTCGACCACCCCGTGGTTGCCGGCGGCGTCGACGCGGAAGATCCGGTCGTAGAGGTTGCCGAGCGCCCCGCCGACGACGAGGCCGGCGCCGAGCTGGGCGACGCGCCCGGCCTGCGTGCGCACGGTGTAGAGCACCCAGACGGCGAGGCCGACGGTGATCGCCGCGACGAGCCAGGGCGAGTCGACCCGCTTGATCACGCCGAAGGCGCTGCCCCGGTTGTAGGCGAACTCGAGCGCGAGGTGCGGGTCCCACAGCGGGATCGGACCGCCCGGCCGGAGCGTGTCCCAGGCCCACTGCTTGGTCCAGAGGTCGAGCGCGAGCGCGAGCGCGAGCGCCCCGGCGAAGAGACCCCAGCGCGCGGCCGGGCGGGCTTGCTGCTTTTCTAGCATGATGCTAGAAAAACAGCACACCCGATGGGGCGGCGCAAGTCCGAAGTCGATCCTCTGAGCCGACGCGAGCGGCAGATCATGGACATCGTGTATCGCCGCGGCCGCGCGACGATCCGCGAGATCCTCGGCGACCTCCCGGACCCGCCCTCGTACTCGGCGGTGCGCGCGTTGGTCGGCGTGCTCGAGGAAAAGGGACACCTGCAGCACGCGCAGGAGGGTCCGACGTACATCTACTCGCCGACGCTCCGGCGCGACCGGGCGTGCCGCTCGGCCCTGGCCCACGTCGTCGACACCTTCTTTGGTGGGTCGGCGACGGAGGCGGTCGCGGCGCTGCTCGACCTCGAGGGCCGCGAGCTCTCGACGACGGAGCTCGACGAGCTCGAGGGGCTGATCGATCAGGCGCGGAAGGAGGGGCGGTGAGCGCGGGCGCGTGGGCCTCGTGGCTCCTCAGCGTGCAGCTCGCGGGGGCCGCGGTCTTCGCCGGGGCCGCCGCGTGCGACCTGCTGCTGCGGCGGCGGAGCGCGGCGCTGCGGCGCGAGCTGTGGGCGCTGGCCTTCGCGGTCGCGCTGGCGTTGCCGCTCGCGCGCCTGGCCCTGCCTGTGTCGGCGCTGGAGCTCGGCAACGGAACCAGCCTCGGCATTGTCGCCACCGAC
>CAZMML010000838.1:0-2503 GCA_964567335.1 uncultured Nannocystis sp.
AGGCCGGCTCGCTCGGGCTGGTGCAGCTCTACCACGGCGGGGTGCGCTCGCCCTCGCGGCTGACCGGGCGCCGCCCCTGGAGCGCGAGCGAGTTCCGCGAGGACCGGCCGACCTTTGAGGTGCCGCGCGCGGGCGAGGAGGCGGACATCCTCGGTGCGATCGAGGACTTCACGGAGGCCGCGTTGCGCTGCGCCGCGGCCGGCTTCGCGGGGGTCGAGCTGCACGCCGCCCACGGCTACCTGCTGAGCCAGTTCCTGAGCCGGACGATGAACCCGCGCGGCGACGGCTGGGGCGGCGACCTCGAGGGGCGCGCGCGGCTGGTGCGGACGATCGCGCGGCGGGTGCGGGCGGAGGCGCCGGCCGGCTTCGTGCTCGGGGTCCGGCTCTCGCCGGAGGACTTCGGCTTCGCCCGCGGCATCGACCTCGACGAGTCGATCCAGGTCGCACGCTGGCTCGCGGAGGACGGGGTCGACTTCATCCACCTGTCGCTCTGGGACGTCTCGCGCGACACGACCAAGCGCCCCGGAGAGCACGCGGCGACGCTCTTCCGCGCGGCGCTCCCGCCTGCGGTCCGGATCGTGGTCGCGGGGAAGATCTGGACCCGCGCGGAGGCAGAGGCGCAGCTCGCCCGCGGCGCCGACGCGGTCGCGCTGGGGCGCGCGGCGATCCTCAACCCGGACTGGCCGCGCCAGATCGAGGACCCGGCCTTCGCCCCGGAGCGCGGCCCGCTGACGCCCGACGCGCTGAAGGCTCGGGCGATCAGCGAGCCCTTCGTCCAGTACCTCCGGCGCTTCCAGGGGATCGTCCAGGACGCCTGACGACCCGTACGCCGCTGCCCAGTCGCTCGTTGCGCCGCGGATCCAGGGCGAGCGCGCCGGGGGCCTCATCCATGATCGCGTCGTGGACGAACATGATGAGGTCTCCGAGCCGCTCGTCGTAGGTCTCGTGGAGCTCCCAGCGGCGCGGGAAGGCCGACGCGGCCGGCCTGGGCGAGCCGCAGAGGGCTAGCATCCCCGCGTTCTCGCCGCCCGTGCCGCGCCGGGTCCGCTCGACGACCTTGACGCGCTGGCCCAGCGCGACCACCACGACGCTCCCCTGCGATCGACGATCGCTCGCTTCACGGGCCGCGGGGTCGAGCGCAACCTCGATCGGTGACCCGCGGAGCCCCTCGGCGAAGCGGGCCTGCAGCCGCGCGTAGAGTCCCCGCAGCGAGCCTTTCGTGGAGAGGGGCAAGAGGTAGAAGAACATCGGGCGTCGTGGCCGCGAGTATTTCTCGGCCGCGGAGGCCGTACAAGCCGACCGCGAAGAGGTTGCGCTGGCGCCCAGCGCTGGTTGAGGGATGCTGTGGTCGATGCCACACACCTTCTCGAGGTCTCTTCTCTGTCTTTGTGTCTCCCTAGCCGCCGGCTGCGTATCACGGGCCAAGTACGACGACCTCGCCCGCGACCTCGAGCAGTCCCAGGCGGACCTGACAGGCGCGCGCGACACGGCGAAGAACGAGCTGGCGCGCTGCACGGACGCGCTGGGCGCGGCGACGAGCCGCGCCGAGTCCTGCGAGCAGCGCCTCGCGGCCCGGGACCTCGAGGTGCAGCGCCAGGCCGAGGCCGCGCGCCTCGCCGACTACCAGGCGCAGGAGCTCCAGGCCGACCTGCGCGCCCTGCAGGAGCAGCTCGCGCGAGTCGTCAAGGACAAGGCGCGGCTCAGCAGCTCCGTCGAGCAGATGAAGGCCGCCCTCGAGGCGGCCGCGAACCGCGAGCGCGAGGCGCAGAAGCGGGTCGCCGAGTTCCGCGACATGCTCGCGCGCTTCAAGGATCTCATCGACGCCGGGAAGCTCCGGGTGCGGATCGTCGACGGCCGCATGGTGCTGACCTTGCCGATGGACATCCTCTTCGCCAGCGGGTCGACCAAGCTGTCGAAGGAGGGGCGCGAGGCGCTGCTGACGGTCGGCCGCGGGCTCGCCACGCTGCCCGAGCGTCGCTTCCAGGTCGAAGGCCACACCGACGACGTCCCGATCAACACCGCGACCTACCCCTCGAACTGGGAGCTCGCGTCGGGTCGCGCGCTCGGGGTGCTTCGCGCGCTGCTCGAGGGGGGCCTCGAGGCGGGGCGCGTCAGCGCGGCGAGCTTCGGCGAGTTCCGCCCGACCGCCCCCAACGACGGCGACGCCGGGCGCGCGAAGAACCGGCGGATCGAGATCGTGGTCGTCCCCGACCTGACCGGCCTCCCGGGCTACGACGAGCTGGTGCGCCTCGCCGGCACTCCATAGCGATCCCTTCTTGCCGGTCGCTCGACGTGCGCAAGTGGGGCCCGCGACGAAAGGGCGCGGCGGCGGCGGCGAACATGGGGCGCAGCGGGGGCCCCATGCCTCGCGCAGACCCCCCGCGGATGCGCCATCGTCGCCCTGTCGCAACCAGCGTCGAGCACGTGGCATGACAGGTTCCGCCCGGTACTAGTGCCGCCGCCGCTACATATCGATCCGCGAGCACGCGGGGCCCGAAGAACC
>CAZMML010000839.1:0-2501 GCA_964567335.1 uncultured Nannocystis sp.
GCCCGCCCGTCGCAGTTCTGCGGCAGGCCGGCGTTCGGCTGCACCGACACCATGCGCGTGCTGGTGCGGCCGAGGTGGCGCACGTGCTCGACCATCAGGTCAGGCCCGGTCGCGCAGTTGAGGCCGACGACGTCGACCGGCAGCGACTCGAGCACGACCAGCGCCGCCGCGGTGTCGGTGCCGACCAGCATCGTGCCGGTGGTCTCGACGGTGATCTGCACGAGGAGCGGGACCTCGACGCCGCGCTCGTGCATCGCCCGACTCGCCGCCAGCACCGCGCACTTGACCTGCAGGATGTCCTGGCAGGTCTCGATCAGCACGCCGTCGACGCCGCCGTCGATCAGCCCCGAGATCTGGCTGTGCACGCTCTCATAGAGGTCCTCGAAGCGGATGTGCCCGAGCGACACCAGCCGGGTCCCGGGGCCGACCGAGCCGAGCACGAAGCGCGGCCGCTCCGGGGTCGAGAAGCGCGCCGCGACCTCCTTCGCCAGCTCGGCCGCGCGGCGGTTCAGCGCGTAGCACTCCTCCGCGAGCCCGAACTCCGCGAGCACGTGCGCCATCCCGCCGAAGGTGTCGGTCTCGACGCAGTCCGCCCCGGCCTCGAAGTACGCGGCGTGGATCTCCTGCACCACGTCGGGCCGCGTCCGCACCAGCACCTCCGGGCAGCCGTCGTGGCCGCCGTAGTCCTCGGCGGTGAGCGCGCGCGCGTGGATCATCGTCCCCATGGCTCCGTCGCACACGAGCACGCGCTCGGACATCGCGCGCAGGAGCGGCAGCTCGCGCCGGCGCCGGAGCAGGTCGAAGCGGGGGATCGCCACCACAGAGGCAGAAGACATGCGTCAGGCCTTGGTAGCAAGGCCCCGGCGCTTATGCAAACCTTCCAAGCGCGCTCAGGCGCAGGGGTCGCCGGCCACCTTGCCCCCGCCGTCGGCCGGCATGCCGCCGATCAGGCGCTCGCGGAGGGCCGCGTTGTGCGCCTCCACGCGGGTGTTCTGGGCCCGGCCCTCGGGCGTCTGCTCGGAGGCGATCGGCTTGTTTGCCCCGAACCCGACCGGGAGCAAGCGCTTGCAGTCGACCCCCTTGCTGACCAGCCAGCGCGCGGCGGCCAGCGCCCGCCGCTCCGACAAAGCTTGCGCGTCCGGGCCCGACACGTGCGCTTCGATCCGCATCGTCGTCACGTAGCTCTTGGCCGCGAGGTAGCCGCGGATGTGCTCCAGCGCCGCTTCGCCCGTGATCTGGTCCGAGCCGGCGGCGAACTCGACCGGGCGCGGCAGCACCAGCATGTTGCCCTGGAGCTCATAGCTCGCGGGGGCGGGCGGCTCGCTGGCGGGCGGCTCGCTGGCGCCAGCGGCGTCGCCGGGCGGGGCCGACTCCGGCGCGGGCTCGGGCGACCCGGCGGGCTCGGGCGACCCGGCGGGCTCGGGCGCGGCGGGCTCGGCGACCGCCACGGTCTTGCACCCAGCGAGCAGGCACACCACGACCATCGACTTCAACCCCACCCTCGCCATCTTGTAGACCTCCCTCACACGAGCCGTCGAATGAGCACCGCGCTGATGTTGTCGGGGCCGCCGTGCCGGTTCGCCGCGTGGACGAGCCGGCGCGTCGCCTCCTGCGCGCTGTTCTGCGTGATGATGGTGTGCAGCTCCTCGTTCGGGACCACGTCGGAGAGCCCGTCCGAGCAGAGCAGGATGTTGTCGCCGGTCTCGATGATGCCGGCGTTGATGTCGGGCACGCCCTTCGAGCGCCCGTGGCCGAGGCAGCGCGAGATCCGGCCGCGGTAGGGGTGGACGGCCGCCTGCTCCTTGGTGATCACGCCCTTGGTGACGAGCTCCTGGACCATCGTGTGGTCGAGGGTGATCGGCGTCGCGGCGCGCTTGTCGACCAGGTAGGCGCGGCTGTCGCCCGAGTGCGCGACCCACATCTTGTCGCGGATCCCCATCACCATCACGCAGGTGCAGCCCATCCCCTCGGTGTCGGGGTTCTTCGCGCTGTAGTCCGTGATCGCCGTGCTCGCCAGCAGGAACGAGTGGTAGAGTAGCTCGCGCGGGCCCTGCTTGCGGAAGTTCGCGTCGATGTACGCGCCGATCCGCTCCACCGCGAGCGCCGAGGCCAGCTCGCCGGCGTTGTGCCCGCCCATCCCGTCGCACACGATCGCGAGGTAGTAGCCGCGCCCGTCGTCCTCCTGGATCGCGATCGCGTCCTCGTTGTGCTCGCGCGACATCCCGGTGTCGCAGGCGCCGGCCATCTGCACCTCGAAGTTGCCCGGGTAATAGGTGCGCTTGAAGAGCTTGTACATGAAGCGAGCGGGCCGGGGACGCGGAAGGTCCGCCGATCCTGGCACCTCCAGGGACCGCCTTGCAAGCGTCACCCTGTTCGGTGGTGCGGCGGCTGTCTGCGAGGCTCCGAAACGCTCAGAGCCCGAGGGCGGGGCCCTCGGGCTCTGGCGGTTGGTGGAGCAGAGGGGGATCGAACCCCTGACCTGTGCATTGCGAACGCACCGC
>CAZMML010000840.1:0-2500 GCA_964567335.1 uncultured Nannocystis sp.
CGGCCTGGCGCGTCGGGCCGCGGCGACGCGAGGTCCGTGCAGCGAAGTTGTACCGGCAACGCCGCCCGCGCTCGAGCGGATCGACCTGTCGCGGCGGCGACGCTCGGGCATGATGCCGGCCATGGACGCTCACGCCTCCCCCGACGACTTGCTTGGGCTCTGGGTCGGGCCGCCCGGCGGCGCTCCCCTGGCGAACGCGAAGCTGTGGTTCACCAAGGACGACGCCTTCGATCGCTCGCTGCGCGAGCGCTTCGAGGGGACGCGGGAGGCCTACGTCCGCGGCGACCTGCCCGCGTGGGGCGCCTCGCCGCGGGCGCGGCTGGCGAGCGTCGTCCTGCTCGACCAACTCTCGCGCAACATGTTCCGCGGGACCCCGCGCTCGTTCGCCCAGGACCCGCTGGCGCTCGCGCTCGCGGAGGAGATCCTGGCGAGCGGCGACTACGCGGCGCTGGCCCCGGTGGAGCGCGCCTTTATCCTGCTGCCGCTGATGCACGCCGAGGACCGGGCGCGGCAGCGGCGCTGCGTGGCGGAGTACCAGAAGCTGCTCGCGGGGGCGGAGTCCGAGGAGCTGCGGAAGTTCTTCGCCAACAACGTCGACTACGGGGAGCGCCACGCGGCGATCGTCGAGCGCTTCGGCCGCTTCCCGCACCGAAACGCGGTGCTCGGGCGCACCTCGACGGAAGAGGAAGTGGAGTTCCTGAAGCAGCCGGGCTCGTCGTTCTGAGGCGGCGTCGGCCCCCAGGCCCGGCGTCGCGGGGGCGGCCCGGGTGTGCGATGCTGGGCTGATGCGTCGACTCGCGGCCGGCCTCCTCCTCGCCCTCCCGTCCCCCGCGCGCGCGGCGGAGCTCTTCGTCGACACGTCGCTGGCGGCCGACTGCGCTGACTATGACCCGGCGACGCGGAGCTGCGGCGCGGGCGCGGCGCAGGGGTACCGGACGCTGGCCGCGGGGGACGCGGCGGCCGCCGCGGGGGACGTGGTCACGCTGCGCGAGGCGACCTTCAGCGCGCCCTTCGTGGTCCAGGCGACCGGCGCCCTCGGGGCGCCGGTGGTCTTCCGCGCGCAGCCGGGCGAGCTGGTCCGCTTCACCGGCATCGCCTCCGCCGAGGGCGCGATCCTCGTCGAGGGGCGCGCGTGGGTCGAGCTCGAGGGGCTGACGATCGAGGCGGTCGGGAGCTGGATCCGGGTCGTCGACTCGCCGCACGTGACGATCCGCGGCAACACGCTGCGCAAGGCGACGATCGAGGGGACGCGCGGGAGCGTGAAGCTGCTGCGCAGCGACGACTGCACGATCGTCGGCAACACGATCGACGACGGCAACGACAACATCACGATCGTCCGCTCGATGCGGGCGCGGATCCTGGACAACGTGATCACGCGCGGGCGCCACAGCCTGATCAGCGTCCGCTGCAGCGAGGCGGGGGTGTACCGCGGCAACACCTTCAGCAACCCGATCCAGAAGGCGGTCGAGGTGTACGACTGCGAGGGATCGAGCGGCGACGATCCGGTGATCTTCGAGGCGACCCACCGCAACCTGTGGGAGCGCAACGCGTTCATCGGCACGGCGCCCTCGGACCAGTCGCACGACTACAACGCGATGCAGCTCGCGGGTCAGGACGGGATCGTCCGCCGCAACGTCTACCGCCAGAACCTCGGCGGCGGGGTCCACCTCCAGGTGTACCCGGAGGAGGCGCTCGCCAACCACGGCAACCGCGTCTACCACAACACGTTCTACGACAACCGCTGCTTCGGGCTCGGCGCCTCGAGCAGCGACGAGCCGACCTACTACGACAACGTCGTCGCGGCGAACCTGCTCCACCTCAACGCGGACTGCGCCGGCGCGGGCGAGCAGGTCTCGCCGGGCGGCGCCGGGACGAGCTTCATCAGCAACACCCTCGCGGGGAGCGACCCGGGCTTCGTCGACGCCGCGGGCGGCGACCTCCACCTGACGCCGGAGAGCCCGGTGATCGACGCGGGCCCGTGGCTGACGCGCACGCTCGGCGCCGGCAGCGGGACGGCGCTGCCGGTGCTCGACGCGCGCTTCTTCTTCGACGGCTCCGGGATCGCGGGCGAGCAGGGCGACCTCATCCAGCTCGCGGGCGACGGCGCGACGGCGCGGGTCGTGGCGGTCGACCTCGACGCGCAGACGCTCACGCTCGACGCCCCGCTGACGTGGGCCGACGACCAGGGGGTCGCGCTCGCGTACGCGGGGGCGGCGCCCGACCCAGGCGCGTTCGAGCAGGGGCTCGGCGAGGACCCGGGCGGGTCGAGCAGCAGCGGCGAGGGCTCGAGCACCGGGACCTCGCCGACCTCGTCGGACACGGACGCGGGGACGAGCGGGTCGGGCGCCGGCTCGAGCTCGGGCCTGACGCAGGGCAGCGCGGGCTCGGGCGAGAGCACGGACGCGGCGACTGCGGGCTCGGCCGGCACGGGGGCGCCGGGCGAGGGGTCCGGCTGCGCCTGCAGCGGCGGCGGCCCGGGAGGCGCGTGGGGGCTGCTCCT